>JAGIXO010000138.1 GCA_026122915.1 Candidatus Electronema nielsenii
TGACGATAAACGCGATAGCCCTGCCGATCTGCATGGCAATTTCGGTGGTCATCGGATAAATGTTGGCGGTGCCGCGCACGCCGTCAGTGCCGAAAAGCTGGCGCATAATTTTTCAAAGGCTGAGTTATTTTTTCTTCCGGTTTTCTTTCTTCGCTTCCTGTTTCAGTTTGGCCGGTTCCGGTTTGTTATCTGGCAGCAGGATTTCTACCTCCTGCGGGGTGTAAGACTTGATTACCGTTGGCTCATGGCTAGGCATAGTCGCCGCAAAAACTTCCACTGGCGCAGTGCGCGGTAGTTCGCCGCTGCCTACATAAACTGAGGCCCGGAAAAGCATGGGCTGTGCCAAGGTGTCTGAAAGCAGACTTTCTGGGATGCTAGCAAAAACTGAAATAACATCGGGCTTCAGCACGACTGGTCCCATAGCATCGCGCGCGCTGACCGGGATGCTATGGATAATTTTCTCGACAAATTTTTCTTTGACCGTGATTTTGACTGCTACTGTGGTTTCGCCGATCAAACTCATCAGTTCAGGCGAGAGAGCAAGATGCACGGGAACCGTGGTGGAACGGGTCATTCCTTCTAAGGGAATAACATACGTCTTCAGGGTTTGCTGCCGCTCCAGCAGAGTTTGTGGCCCAGAGACCAGAATCTTATCAGGGTTGAGACTGATCTCTTGGAGCGCATAGCCAACTGCAATTTTTCCTTCGGTTGCGGCTACAATCGGTATCTGTTTTTGCACTAACTCGTCAATCGACAAGGTGATACTGGCAGGCTGCATCCGTACCACAGAAACGCCACCGGGCAGCGGGAGCGGGAGCGTATCGGTGTTCAGCACCACCGTATCCGGTACCGCTCCGACTAAATCGATGGGCAGCGAGAGTGTTCGGCTGCGCATTTCTTGCATAATGCTACGCGGGCCGCTCAAGGTCACATTCACCTCTTTCTGGTACTGGTTGTAAATGACCAAATTTTTAGGCAAATTGAGAAATTCAATCGGCACGGTGAGGGTCATAGCCATTTGGTCTGCACCAACCACTAAAAACCAAATCAGAATACCAAGGGAAAGCGAAACAAAAAGCAGCAAAAATTCTTTGCAGCGTTTTTTGCTGTTTCGCAGAAAGTGGATTGCCGACGGTTTCGCTAAGGACGTTTTTTTTTGATCCATCGTTGCCACAGGGGAGCTTTTTTTTCCCGCACTAAGAAAATATCTTTGAGAACAGTCTCTAATTTTTCTTCATCCCGCATTGGCGTGATGACTCCGCCTTGAACCACTGAAATTTCTTGGGTTTCTTCGGACACCGCCAAAATCACCGCGTCAGTCATTTCAGAAAGCCCCAGTGCTGCTCGATGCCGCATCCCGTAGCGCTTGTCGATGCTGAGATTTTTCGATAAAGGCAGTACACAGGCGGCAGAATGAATTTTTCCTTTTTTGATCACCACTGCGCCGTCGTGCAACGGGGATTTGGTCAGGAATATTGCCACTAACAGCTCTTGAAGCAGCTTGCTGTCGATGATGAAGCCGGTTTCTACATATTCCTGCAAGCCAGTTTCACGCTCAATGATGATCAACGCGCCGATGCGCCGCCTTGACAGACTTACTGCGGCAGAAATGATCTGGGTGAGGTCATCAGCAGCGATATTACTGCTTTTTAAAAAGGGCGTTTTGCCCATTTCAGTTAAAGCACGACGGATGTCATCCTGAAAAATGATCACCGTGATCAGCAAAATTGAACTGAGCAAAGAACGCAGCAAGAGCTGAAGAGCCAGCAAGTCCAAGGCGGTCGAAAGAAAATAAAGCAGCGCAATGACTAAAGCACCGGCCAGCATTTGCACCGCCCTCGTCCCCCGAATCAGAATGATAATACGGTAAACGATGAACGAGACAATCAGAATATCAGCGATATCCTGCCATCTAAAGGAGCTGGGGAAGCTAAACGTGCTGAACAAATCGGGCATGAATATAAAGGCAGCAGAAGCAAAGCAAGCTGGAACATTTTTTGCAGGGTGAAAAATTGGCATTTTTTTTATAACATGTTACCCTGATTCTGAACAGAACAAAGCGGAGTAACCTACGATTTTTTTCAGCGTAGGATACACAATAAGACTGCTCAGAGTTCTGCAAAAATTACGTCTGCTCATTTTAACATGCACACCATCACCTCATTCCGTATCGGGCTTCTTCCTTGGTTTATCGAACATCAGCGGCCTTTGCCTTGGCGCAAGGATTATCAGCCCTATCAGGTCTGGATTGCTGAGATTATGGGCCAGCAGACCCAGATGGAGCGGGTTGTGGTCTATTTCCAGAACTGGATTAAACAATTTCCGGACATCCGCGCCTTGGCCGCTGCTTCAGAGCAGGAAATTTTCAAGGCTTGGGAAGGGTTAGGGTATTACAGCCGGGCGCGAAATCTCCGTAAAACTGCCGAGCTGCTTGTCCGCGACCATCACGGCGAGTTGCCCAACGAAGAGGCAGCACTGTTAGCTCTGCCCGGTATCGGGCCGTATACGGCAGCAGCGATTCTTTCCATCGCCTTCAACCAACCAGTGCCGTTGCTGGATGCCAATGTGGAGCGAGTGCTGTGTCGAGTGGAAGATATTGATTCACCGCCTAAACAAAGCGTAACGCGAAAGCAGCTGCTCCAGCTTTGCGCGGAACTGCTGCCGCCAAATGAGCCGCGCAATTTCAATCAGGCTCTGATGGAGTTAGGTGCGCTCATCTGCACGCCGAAAAATCCGACCTGCGCCGCCTGTCCAGTGCGGGAATGCTGCCGCGCCTTCGCTGCTGGGACAGTTAATCAGCGGCCTGTTTTAGTCAAAAAGCCGGATAAAATCAATATTATCATGGCATGTGGAATTATCGAACAGGACGGACGATTCTACATTCAGCAGCGGAGAGAGGAGGATGTCTGGGGCGGACTGTGGGAATTTCCCGGAGGAAGACTCAAAGAGGGCGAAACACCAGAGCAAGCGGCAGCGCGGGAAATTGCCGAAGAAACGGAATTTCGGGTGATTCATCTGCGTCCTTTCACCACGGTAGTGCATCATTACACCAAACACCGAGTGACGCTGCATTCATTTTTTTGTAACTTACAGAACGAACAGTCAACGGAGCCGGTCTTACATGCAGCCAGTCAGTTTCGCTGGGTTAATCAAAAAGAATTAGACAGCTTTGCTTTTCCATCTGGTCATCGTCAGTTGATCAAAAATATGGCAACATATATATTTGACGCATGAAAATTACTCTATCCATTTTTTGGATTTGTTGGTGTGCTTTGCACAGTCTGCTGATTTCCGCTCCGGTTAATGACTGGCTCCAACGAAAAGGCGGCGTTGTACGCGGCACCCACCGGATAGCCTATTCGTTGTTTTCCGTCCTAACGCTGATTCCGCTGCTTTGGTATCAATACAGTCTGCCACAAGAGGTGGTTTTTTCTTGGTCAGACTGGCTACGCATTCCGCAGGCAATGCTACTACTCTATGCGCTGATCATGTTGCACGGTGGATATCTGGTTTATAACATGGGGCATTTGCTCGGCTTCAGCCAGTGGCGGAGCTGGCGGCAAGGAAGAGAAAATCCGGCTTTACCGTTCTCGTGCGAGGGGGTGCTGCGCTACGTTCGCCACCCTTGGTACAGCAGCGGTCTGCCGATTTTATGGACAGTCGGCCCGATTACCGATGCCAACCTTTTTACCCGGATTATCCTCAGTCTTTACCTTGTCATCGGCACGTTATTGGAAGAACGAAAGCTGCTGCATGAGATAGGCGAATCGTACCGCAGTTACTGCCGACAGGTACCAATGCTCATTCCTTGGAAGGGGAGAGTGAAGGTGCGCCTGTCCTCGGAATAAATCTGCCAAAGTCCGCAAGGTTCTTGCTGCATCGGTCTTGATGTGGTAAGTCTCTGTGCTGGCACAATTTTAATCTTTTTAAAAGGAGA
>JAGIXO010000139.1 GCA_026122915.1 Candidatus Electronema nielsenii
CTTTGCGGTGAAATTTTACATCCGTCTTATGGTGTTAGTGCTGCTGCTGGCCGTAGTGAGCATGAGCGTCAGCATCCACCTGATCGGTTTAGTTGCAGGATTGTCCACGGTGATGGTCAGCGTCATTTTCGTTACCTTAGCCCGTGGCTTGATGGAATTTTCAGGAAAACACGCGAAAGGAGCATAGGTCATGGAACATCCAATTCTTTTTATTTCGGTGATTCTCAACTGGATCGGACTACCGGTTCCTCACGGGCCGATCGGCGGAACGCTGCTGGAAAAGCTAACTGAACCTTACCTGACCTACAGTTGGCTGATCATGGCCTTTCTGTTCGTAGTGCCGAAGCTGACCTTGGGCAAGCTGGAGCTGGTACCCGGCACTGGGCAAAACTTCTGGGAAGCTCTGATTGGTGGGCTAATGGATTTCTTCATCGAACACATGGGCCGCGAAAAAGCCCGAATGCTCTTCCCGGTGTTGGCGACCTTCTTCATTTACATCGTGCTGGCTAATATGATCGGTCTGCTGCCCGGCTTCATGTCGCCCACCTCCAGTCTCAATATCACCGTCGCCATGACCCTTATTGTCTGGCTTCTTCATCATATTTTGGGATTCCGCTATCACGGCTGGAAATACTACAAGCATTTCACCGGGCCGATTGCGGTTATGGCTCCGTTTATGATTATTCTTGAACTAATCGGCAACTTCGCCCGTCTCGTTTCCCTTTCCATGCGTCTTTTCGGCAATATTCTGGCGAAAGAGATATTGCTTGGGGTTCTTTTCATGCTGGTTGGGGCCATTTTTGCGCCGCTGCCCATCCTGTGCCTCGGCGTGCTTGTCTCGCTGATTCAGGCAGTTGTTTTTGTTCTGCTCTCTGTTATTTACTGCGTCGGGGCGATGGAGCACGCTCACTGAAATTTCCTATGAGCTACGAAGAAGGCCAACTCTATTTATCTATTACTGTTTGGAGGTAAAAATGGACAAGATTTCTCTCGCATTGGTATGTTTTTCCGCAGCCACATCCATCGGATTGACTGGTTTTGCTGCTGCTCTCGGCATGGGCCGTGGTGTTGAAAGCGCATGTAACGGTATTGCCCGCAATCCGGAGGCTAAAGGAGCGATCACCACCACCATGATTCTTGGTATGGCTCTGATCGAGTCCATCGCCATCTATGGTTTGGTTATCGCCTTTATTCTGCTGTTCGCTAACCCATATAAAGCAGCCCTGATTGGCGGCTGATTCATCTCCGTCAGTTTACAAAAAAGGCTGCGGCTTCTGGCTGCGGCCTTTTTTTATCCGCAGAAGAAAGAAATAGCGAGTATCACTCATGCAAAATTACCAGTTAGTCCTTACCGAGCATCTCAATCACTACGGCTACCTGTTCGGCGGCGTGCTGCTCAAGTGGGTGGATGAAGCTGCCTACATCTGCGCCAGATTAGACCATCCCGGCAAGAGCTTTGTCACGGTTGGTATGGATAAGGTAAGCTACAAGAAACGGGTGGAGCTGGGCAGCATTCTGGTATTCAATGTGGAAAAAGAGAAAACAGGGAAAACCTCAGTCACCTATCGGGTGCAGGTCAGTTTAGCAAGCGCATTTCCTGTTGATGATTCGGAAATATTTTCCACAATGGTCACGTTTGTCTGCATTGATAAAGATGGTAAAAAATGTCCCATTGAATAAGACAGCAGCACTCTCTATCAATTTTCTATTTTTGCTGAATTTTACTTCTCAGGACTTTCCTTTTTTGGCATAAAAAACCATAGACTGTATTCAATTCAATGCTCACTATCAACAGCCTCAGCCTTCAGCACGGCCCTAAGCATCTTTTCCGCGACATCGCCGCTCAGATTCATGTCAACGACCGCATCGGCCTCGCCGGGGTCAATGGCACGGGCAAATCCACCTTGATGAAGATCATCTGCAAGGAGCAGGAGACTGACCCTGGCGTGATCAGCCGGGCCTCGTGGTTCACAGTGGCCTATCTGCCGCAGGAAATCACCATTGAGCTGGGCAGCCGCACTCTGTATGAGGAGGCGGAAAGAGCCTTTGACGAAGCCTTGCAGCATCAGCGGGAGTTTGAGGAGATCAGCCAGCGCATGTCTGGGATTGATCAGCATGACCCAGAGTTAGACGCGCTGATTGAACGCCAAGGCGAGTTGCAGCATCTGCTGGAAGGCCACGATGTCTTCCGCATCCGCCCGCAGATTGAGCGCATTCTCTTTGGCCTCGGCTTTGTCAAAGCGGATTTGGATAGGGAGGTGAAAGAGTTCTCCGGCGGCTGGATTATGCGCCTGCTTTTAGCCAAGCTGCTTTTGCGCCAGCCCGCCTTGCTTCTCCTTGACGAGCCGACCAACCATCTTGATCTCGACTCGCTCACTTGGATGGAGGAATTCCTTCAACAATACCAAGGGGCGATGATGATCATCTCCCATGACCGTTCGTTCCTCGACCGGGTGACAACAAAAACCTGGGAACTGAGTCTGGGCAGGCTGACGGTCTATAAGGGCAACTACTCCAAATATCTGGAGGAGAAAGTCCTGCGCATGGAAATGGAGCGGGCCTCCTACGACAACCAGCAGGCCATGATCAAGCAGACTGAGCAGTTCATCACCCGCTTCAAGGCCAAATCAACCAAGGCCAAGCAGGTGCAGAGCCGGGTCAAGCAGCTCGACAAGATCGAGCGGATTGAGCTGTCGGAAAGCGAGCGCACCATCCATTTCGCCTTTCCCCCTGCCGCTCCTTCCGGGCGCGACGTGCTGGAGCTGAACGGCGTGAGCAAGCAGTTTGACGGCAGGACAATTTTCAAGGATGTCTCGTTTACGCTGCGACGCGGCGACAAATTGGCGGTTGTCGGCGTGAACGGCGCGGGCAAGACTACCCTGATGAAGATCATGGCCGGGCTGGAGCCAGCCGAAGGCACGGTGCGCCGAGGCCATAATGTGGTTATGACCTATTTCGGCCAGCATCAGGCGCAGGAGCTGGACGGTCAGTACAGCATTTTGGACACTGTCTATCACAATGCGCAGGACATGACCGTGACCAAGGTGCGTTCGCTGCTGGGCGCGTTCCTTTTCACCGGTGATGATGTCGATAAAAAGGTGCAGGTGCTGTCTGGCGGCGAGAAAAGCCGGGTTGCTTTGGCAAAAATGCTGATTAAACCAGCTAACCTGATGATGCTTGACGAGCCGACCAACCATCTTGACATTGCCTCGCAGGAGGTGCTGCAAGAGGCGATGGCGCAATACGAAGGCACGATCGTCGTGGTCTCGCACAACCGCTCCTTTGTTAATTCCTTTGTCAACAAGGTGCTGGAGATACGCGACCAGCAGGCGTTCCTCCACGACGGCAATATCGACGATTACTTGGAGACCCGCAAACGGCGCGAGGAAGAAGCAGCAGGCAACGCGAGGAATGCCAAAGCTGCCGCGCCGAAACCTGCTGTTGTTCAGCCTGTTGCAGTCAGCGTTGACCGCAAGGAAGACCGGAAGCAGCGCGGCCAGCAGCGGGAGCAGATGAGTAGCCAGCTCAAGCCGTGGAAGCAAAAGGCTGCGGCGGCGGAAAAGGAGATTGAGCAGTTAGAAAGCCAGAAGATTGAGATAGAAGCCTTAATGGCCGACCCAGCTTTGTATGCAAATCAGCAGCAATGGACCAAAACCAGCAAGGAATATGGCGAAGTGAAGCAGCAGATAGCGCGGCAATACGCGGCTTGGGAAGAGGCGCAGGGGAAGATTGAGGAGATGGAGCAGAGTTAGTACCTCATTGCTGCGCCGGAAGATTTTGGTACACGTCTTTTCTATGCCCGATCTTAACGATCAGAATCAGCAGACAATCAGCATCGATAGTGTAAATGATGCGGTAATCGCCAACGCGGACTTTATGCAGATCAGTTCTGCCCTTCATTTTGGTCTGGTCAGGATTGGGCAGATTCTCTGCAA
>JAGIXO010000014.1 GCA_026122915.1 Candidatus Electronema nielsenii
ACGGCGCATCTTGGGCAGGAATGTCCGGCACAATGACAATGCCCGAATCAGAAATCGGCCCGAACTGGGTCTGCGCCGCCCGACCGCTGCGGGTGCCCGCGATCACGCATTCGTTGCCCTCCTCCTCCGGGTCAAAGAGCAGATTGGTGCCGGTCAGCTTCAGTACGCCCTTGCTGTTGAGGACATCGGCCAGATGCAGGCGGGTGTCCTCAACGCTGTCGATCACCGGCCCCTTCTCGGTCATGGGCAGCTTCTCAAAGCGGGCTTGCTGCCTGATCTCCTTGAGAAAAGGCGCAAGTACGCGGGCATCTACATGCAGGGTCTCATCAACCGGCGGCAGCGGGTCGTCCGGCGTGTCTAACCTGCCGGTGAAGGAGAAGCCGAACGTGATCATGCCGTCTATGGTCGCCTGGCCGCCGTTGAGCAATTTCTTCTGAATCACCCGCCGCAGGGTAGCCAACATGGTTTTGGCATCTTCTTCAGAATAATTCGGATTCTCTTCTGCCATCGCGGCGGCCAGCTCGTCTGTTCCGGATGAGTCGCGGGGCACAAAGCGAATCTTCCAAGAATAGGGAACGGTGAGGGGGTTAGGTTCGGGCCGCCATTGAATTGTTGCCATGACATGCTCCAATGCTGAGGAAAGACTGCGTCAAACAGAGAGGAGAAGCGATTTTCGGCAGCATAATGCTGCGGCATTTTCTTGTCAAGACTTTTTTTGCAATGAGAATGATTCTCAGACGGAAGAGATGATACTCGATGCGAACGTGTCGTGATAGGTATCATGGCGTTGTCGTCATACCTATCACGAATCTGCCGTCATACCTATGACGATTTTGCCATGATACGTATGACGACGCGGAAATGATTCTCATCCTTTTTGCGCCGGGATGGAAATGCGGGCGCGCATGAGGGCGGCTCAGTCCGAGCAGACATCAGGCCGCTGCGCTTTTTCCGGCCTACCCGTGCCAATTTTGGCTTGCGTAGCTGACCGCTCTGGTGTATATATTGTACTTTTTTGGAGTAGCTGCGGTTTGTTTGGCCCGGCAGCATGGCATGAGGAAACGTGTCAAGGGGTTGCAGGATACTGTGACTCCTTTTTTATTTTTTAACTGACGTTTGCAGGCAGGCAGCTGCGTTTCGTCCGGGGCAGGCCGGGGAACATCACAGCGGTCAGGAAGCAGAGGAACAAGAGAGATGAACAAAGATTTGAAATTCGTGCGGAACATCGGCATCAGTGCCCATATCGATTCGGGCAAGACCACGCTCACCGAGCGCATTCTGTTCTACACCCAGCGCATTCATGCCATCCACGAGGTGCGCGGCAAGGACGGCGTAGGCGCGACTATGGACTCGATGGAGTTAGAGCGGGAGCGCGGCATCACCATTCAGTCTGCCGCCACGTACTGCTCTTGGAAAGATATTGACATCAACATCATCGACACGCCTGGCCATGTTGATTTTACCGTTGAGGTAGAACGCGCCCTGCGGGTCTTGGACGGTGCCATTCTTGTTCTTTGCTCGGTTGGTGGTGTGCAGTCGCAGTCGATCACGGTTGATCGGCAGATGACCCGCTATAATGTTCCCCGCATCGCCTTTATCAACAAGTGCGACCGCACTGGTGCAAACCCGGAACGTGTTGTTCGTCAGCTGCGCGAGAAGTTGAACCTGAACGCGGTGATGCTTCAAATTCCTATCGGCTTGGAAAGCGATCTGGAAGGCGTGGTTGATTTGGTGACCATGAAGGCGGTCTATTTTGAGGGAGAGCAAGGCCGCGATATTCGTTACGACGAAATCCCTGCTGCTCTGCTCGATCAGGCCAAGGCCAAGCGTGAGGAGATGCTGGATGCAGTCTCCATGTTCTCTGACGAGCTGATGGAAGCGATGTTGGAAGAAGGCGATATCCCCGAAGCGTTGATCCGCGAGGCAATCCGCAAAGGTACGCTGTCCCTCAAGTTGGCTCCGGTCATGGTGGGTTCGGCGTACAAAAACAAGGGCATTCAGCTCCTCTTGGACGGCGTGGAGAAGTATCTGCCTTGCCCGACTGATGTTGAGAATATCGCCTTAGATATAGACAACAACGAAGCTGAAATCAAAGTCTCCAACAATACAGCAGACCCGTTGGTCGCTCTGGCGTTTAAGCTGGAGGATGGACGTTACGGCCAGCTTACTTACGTGCGTACCTATCAGGGCGAGGTCAAAAAAGGTGAGTTCATCACCAACACCCGCACGGGCAAGAAGGTCAAAGTAGGCCGTTTAGTGCGGATGCACGCCAACGAGATGGAAGAAATCGAGGAGGCCGGTTCTGGTGACATCATCGCTCTGTTTGGTGTGGAATGCGCTTCTGGCGATACCTTCTGCGGTGGCAATATCAACTGGTCGATGACATCGATGCACATTCCTGCCCCGGTTATCTCTTTGGCCATCAAGCCCAAGGACAACAAAGCGCAAGATAACATCTCCAAAGCACTGAACCGCTTCTGTAAGGAAGACCCGACGTTCAAGTCTTTTGTTGACCATGAGACCGGCGAGACGATCATCTCCGGTATGGGCGAGCTGCATTTAGATGTCTATATTGAGCGGATGAAACGTGAGTACAAGGCTGAGGTAGAAGTCGGTGCGCCGCGCGTAGCGTATCGCGAGACCATCACTCAGCGGGCTGAGTTTGATTACACCCACAAGAAGCAGACCGGCGGTTCTGGTCAGTTCGGTCGGGTGGGTGGTTACTTAGAGCCGCTCGAAGAGGGCGTGTATGAGTTTGTTGACGATATTGTCGGCGGCTCTATTCCCCGCGAGTTTATTTCTTCCTGCGATAAGGGCTTTTCGGCTTCGATGGACAAAGGTCTCTTGACCGGCGCACCAATTACTGGTGTCCGCTGCGTCATCAACGACGGCGGCTATCATACGGTGGATTCGTCGGACATGGCGTTCCAACAGGCCGCCAAAGGTGCGTTCAAAGAGGGCTACAGAAAGGCCAGCCCAATCATCATGGAACCGATCATGAAGGTAGCTGTGGAAGGACCGTCTGAATTCCAAGGTGCGATCATGGGCAGTCTGAATCAGCGCCGGGGCGTGATTGTTGGTACTTCAGAGGAAGGTGCTTACACCGTGGTTGAGGCCGAACTACCGCTTGGCGAGATGTTTGGTTATTCCACTATCCTGCGTTCGCTGACCCAAGGTAAGGCCGAGTTCAGCATGGAGTTCTCCGCCTACAAGCAAGTGCCGAAAGGCGTTGCCGAGCAGCTGATCAAGGAATACGAGGCCTCCAAGAAGAACTGACGGATTCCGGGAACTGAGGCAGCGTTGCCTCCCTGCAAGAGACACGAAACAAATACGAGGTGCATCATGGGATATGAACCGTTAGTTAAACAGAACCCCCTGCGGGTACTCAAGCTGACTGGCAATGATAAGAAGATGGGGCTGATCATGGCCCGCGCTGGCTTGGGCAAGACCGCCCTGCTGGTGCAGATCGCGCTGGATACCATTCTGCGCGGTAATCGGGTGCTGCACATCAGCATCGGCGAGAATTTAGACAAGACCAAGCTCTGGTACGACGATATGCTTCAGGCCATTCTTCAGGAATGCCCGGTAGCAAAGCCGCACGAGCTGATCGACATGGTCCGCCAGCATCGGATGATCATGACCTTCAAAGAGGCGGCCTTTGATCGTTCTCGCTTGGAAGAGCGACTGAATGACCTGATTCAGCAGAACATCTTCACGCCTGACTGCGTGGTGATCGACGGCTTTGACTTCACCGCTACCGATCATGCCAAGCTGGAAGACATCAAGAATCTGATGGAGAGCCTGCGCTTGCAAACGTGGTTCTCAGCCACCAGCCACCGCGACGATACCCGCGTATCGCCCACCGGTGTCCCTGCGCCTTGCCACGAGTTCGATGACCTCTTTGAGATCGTGGTACTGCTGAAGTCGTATCAGGATCACATCGAGCTGGAAATCCTCCGCGATAGCGGCAAGAAGGCAGAAGGCAGCAGCCATCTCCGCCTTGATCCAGCTACCATGCTGGTGCGGCAAGAAGACTGATTGTTGAGGCACGAAGCCGGGTTCTCTGACCCGGCTTTCTTTTTACGGTAGTGGCTCAAACTGGCTCATCCACAGATTTGAGCCATTACCCTTTTTTCATTGTACATACATCCGATGCGTTTCCGTCCCTGCATAGACCTGCATGAAGGCAGGGTTAAGCAGATCGTCGGCTCCACCTTGAGCGACGACCACTCCGCAGTCCTCCGCACCAACTTTTCCTCTGATCTTCCCTCCTCGTGGTACGCTCATTTGTACCGGCAGGACAATCTCACTGGCGGCCACATCATCATGCTGGGGCCGGGTAACGAAGCTGCCGCAACGGATGCGCTGTCCGCTTGGCCGGGTGGTCTCCAGCTCGGTGGTGGCATCAGCGATACCAATGCGGAACACTGGCTGAAACTGGGAGCCTCACACGTCATTGTCACTTCCTATGTCTTCCATGATGGCCAGCTGGATTTCGACCGTTTAGAGCGGCTACGGCAGCTCATTGGTAAAGAGCGGTTAGTGCTTGACCTCAGCTGCCGCTGGAAAGAGGAAGGTTATTATGTGGTTACAGACCGCTGGCAAAAGTTCACCACGCTGCGCATGAGTAAAGAGTTGTTAGCAGAATTGAGCAGCAGCTGTGCCGAATTTCTCATTCACGCGGTGGATGTGGAAGGGAAGTGCATGGGTGTGGACGAGCGGCTGCTGGCCCTGCTGGCGGTCGCAGATTCACCCGTGCCTCTCACCTACGCAGGCGGGGTTGGGAGTATGGCTGATGTAGAGCTGATCCGGCGCGTTGGTCAAGGTAAGATTGATGCGACGGTGGGCAGCGCACTGGATATTTTCGGTGGTAGCGGATGCAAGTATAAAGAGGTTGTGGAGTTCTGTCGGTAGCGTATTGATGAAGCGGTTTGGGCAGCGGAAGTAACAATCGGATAGAGGGAGGGAAGAGTCGGTGAAAGAATTCATCCAGAAAAACAAAGGAGCTTGCTATGCGGTCTATTTACTTGTCATAGTAGGACTGTTTCTGATCAGTGCTGAAGTAATTCTTCGGCAGAAAGGGGTGCAGCCTTGGCAAGTTCATGACGCTCCTGTGCTGGTTGAACCAGGAGGGAAATTCTTCAGAAAACACCCTACTCTTGGATATGCTTCTCTCCCAGGAGAATTTACTGTGACGTTACGCAGGACAAATTATTCTTTCCATGTGACGAACCTATCGAATGGACTGCGGGTAACTCATCCTCTTGCCAGCTACAATCCGGCCAGCAATAAGCCGGAGATATGGCTATTCGGCTGTTCGTTCACATACGGCTGGACCCTGAACGATGAGCAGTCCTATCCTTGGCTGCTTCAGGAACGTCTGCCGGAATACGAGGTGGTCAATTATAGTTTCACCGGATACGGCACCATTCATTCTTTGATCCAGTTTCGTGACGCGCTTGCAGCCAACAAAACTCCTGAAATTGCAGTGCTGGCGTATGCAGACATTCATGACGAACGGAATACCTTTTTGAGAAAACGGCGGAAGTCGGTCGCTCCGTGGAACAAACTCGGCCCTATTGTCCAGCCTTATGCCCGGTTAGACAAGAACGGAAAATTACAGTATTTCCTTGCTGATGTTGTATATACCGAGTTCCCTCTGATGCGGTATTCAGCGTTGGCACATTTTTTGGAAATCAAGTGGAATCAGCTTGAAGAAACTTTGCAGCCGAGCCGCAAAGTTTCTGAGGCTCTTGTACTGGAGATCGCCCAGCTTGCGCAGCAACGCGGCGTGAAGTTTATCCTCGCCACCATTGGTAAGGATTCGCAGATGTTAGAATTTGCCCAGCGGAACGGGATTCCTAACGTTGATATCTCCGTCAGTTTTCGAGAAAATATTCGGTATATGAATCTTCCTCACGACGGCCATCCGAGTGCGCTTGCCAACAAAAAGTATGCAGACCATTTGGAGGCATTTCTCCACACCGGCTTTCTGCGGCAGGCGAATGAAATTCCTCTGCCTCTTAACCGATCGGAACCGCTAAAATGATCTGCACCTTCTGATTTTTTTCCCACCGGGCAAGCGGTGTTCCGCCGCATCTCTTTTGCCTGTTTACATTTCAAGACGCACGTGGTATGAAACTTTGTCGAGTTTTGTTGCATTGTTCTACCGAACTCGGCTGATACCCTATTCTTTTTTACTCAGGTTGGCTTACGGCTGATCTTTTTGTATTTTCTGGAGTTATTCTATGCGACTGCATCGTATTATCCTTGGCGGGCTTTTTGCCTCCTTATTTTTTGGCGCATCGCTTCATGGCAAAGTCATGCCGACTGAGTTTGATGCTGGACGCAACCGGCTCATCGCCTACATGCTCAGTCATCAGTTACCTGCGCAGCATTTCAGTCACAAGCCTCTTGATACGCAGATATCCAAGGCTGCCTACGATCTTTATCTCAAGCAACTGGACCCGCGTAAACAATTTTTGCTGGCTGAGGATGTCCGTCAGTTAGACGCGCTTTCTGACAAAATCGGCGAGGAAATCGGCCAAGGCCGTATCTTATTGCCTGATGCTGGCATGAGTTTGCTCAACCGTCGGGCCGCAGAGGTTGACAAGTTAGCTGATCAACTTCTGGATGCTGGTTTTGATCCTGACCGAGTGGATTATCTCCAAACCGACCCGGAAAAGATGACCTCTCCGGCGAATGAAGATGAACTGCGTGACCGTTGGCGGCGTTCCCTCAAGCTGGAGGTAATCGACACCTATCTTGAGGAGATTGAAAAGGAAAACAAAGCACTTCAGGATAAAAAACAACCTGCTGTCAGTGTTGAAAATGCTCAAGTTGACCCGAAAATTTGGGCTGCGGCAATTGATAAAGTACGCAAAAAAACGCACCGCTACATTGAGCGTCTGCGGAAGACTGATCAGCAAGAGCATTACAATCGCTATTTTGATGCCATTGCAAGGGCCTATGATCCGCACACCAGCTATATGGCCCCTTCCTCTAAGGAAGATTTCGACATTCACATGAGCGGTTCGCTGGAAGGAATCGGCGCACTGCTGCGGGAAGATGACGGCCATATCAAGGTGGTAAACATCATTCCTGGTAGCCCCGCAGAAGCGCAGGGCCAGCTTCAAGCTGAGGATGTTATCATGCTGTCTCAGAAAAAGACGGCGAGCCGGTCGATATCTCCGCGATGAGCATCCGTGATGCGGTCTCTCATATTCGTGGCCCCAAAGGCAGCGAGGTACGTTTGACTGTGTCTCGAGCTGACGGCACTCGGTTGGTGATCCCAATCACCCGCGATGTGGTTAAATTGGAGGATACTTACGTCAAGTCTGCTGTCCTCAAGGATAAAAAAGGCCAGAAAATAGGATACGTGCGCATTCCCAGCTTTTACCGTGATTTCTCTGATAGCAAAAAAGCAGAGGAGTCTCGTAATGTCACCGATGACACTCGCAGTGAGTTGGGTAAGCTGAAGAAAGAGGGTGTTACGGGCCTGATTCTTGATTTACGCGGTAATGGCGGCGGATCGCTCTCTGATGCGGTGGATGTGTCTGGGTTATTTTTGCCTGGCGGCCCAGTCGTACAGGTCAAAAATGCTGAAGGCAAGATACTGATGCTGGATGACGAGGATAAAAACGTTGTCTATGACGGCCCGATGCTGGTGTTGATCAACCAGTTCGCCGCCTCAGCTTCGGAGATTCTCGCCGCCGCCCTTCAAGATTACGGTCGCGCTACCCAGCATGTTGGATTATTTGGAAACTGGCGAGCAGTATTTAGATTACTCTCTGCCTTGGGACCAAGTAAAGTCAGTGAGCTATTCCTCTTGGAAAGGTCCCCACATGGATGTTGAGGAGGCCAAGCTGAAGAGCAGTGCGTATTTGGCATCAAACGAAAAGTTCAAAAAGATTGAGACCGAAAGCCTTCTGGCTAAGGAGCGTAAAGACAAAAGTCTCGTTCCGGTCTATCTCGCTGGAGTTTTAAAGGATCGTAAAGAATTAGAGCGGGCCAAAAAGGAAACTGAGGCCGCCGGAGTGTTAGGTGAAGAGGATGAAGAGCCAACCAGCGACAAAAAGGAAAAAAAGACCTTAGAGCAGGAACTTGCTACTGACCCTTACACCGATTTGGCCCTCTTTCTTATGGACAGCTCTGCCGCCGTTGCGGAAAACTCAGTCGGCAAAAAATGAATTTTTCTCTTGAAATCAGTCTGCAATCATGATACAGCAAAGATTTTCAAAATGATGAACCTGTCGGAAGCTCTGAAGAGCCACGAAAAGAAAATCCTTGCCTTGTGGACGGAACGGACACTGGACACCTACGTTTCGTCTGGCTTTTTCAAAAAGTCGCTCGATCCATTTGCTAATCCGGTTGGTGCTAACATCCGCGAGGGGTTGGCGCAACTCTTCCGATTGATTCTTGCTGGAGCGGATTCGCAGGAGTTCGCTGGGCCGTTAGATCAGGTTATCCGTATTCGAGCAGTTCAGCAATTCACTCCAGCTCAGGCGGTTGGCCCCATACTGGAGCTAAAATGGGTGGTACGGCAGATTTTATCCGCAGACAAGAACTGCCGCGAGCTGCTGCCGGACTTAGCTCCTTTTGACCGCGATGTGGATCGGGCGGTTTTGCAGGCTTTTGATTTGTACATGGAATGCCGGGATCGGCTGCACAAGGCACGCATTCGGGAACTGAAAAGCGGTAGCTACATTTTGACTGACTCAGGCTGTATTTCAGCCTTGATTCGAGACAATCTGCGAGAGGTCGCGCAGACTGCACAAACAACAGAGGGCAGCGCAGCGGAAAAAGCATAGGAATATGCTTTTATATAGGAGTTTGACCACATTTATCTTTCAAAACTTGCAAAGAGGAGTGATCAATGAAGTACACCTTACCCTTAGCTGCGGTCATCGCGCTTGCGTTGATTGCGTGGATAGGGTCCGCGATTCCTGGGATGCAATACCTGTTTGGCGTTGCTGTGCCCTACGCGGCCCTGCTGCTCTTTGTCGGCGGCTTCTGCTGGCGTGTCCTCTATTGGGCCAAATCGCCGGTGCCGTTCCGCATCCCCACCACCTGCGGGCAGGGCTTTTCCATGCCGTGGGTGAAGCGGGACAAGTTCGAGGCCCCGGTCAGCACCGGCGAAGTGCTGGGCAGGATGTTCATGGAGATCGTCTTCTTCCGCTCCCTCTGGCGCAACACCAAGACCACCATCAAACCCGGCCCTGAGCTGACCTACAGCTCCACCCGCTGGCTCTGGCTTTTCGGCATTCTGTTCCATTACAGCATGTTGGTGATTCTACTCCGGCATCTGCGCCTCTTTGTCGGATCGGAGCTGTTCTTCGTTACGGCGTTGGAGTACCTGGACGGCTTCACCCTCAATCCCACCCCGGAGCTGTCGCTCTACGTCACCGACGCGCTGATCCTTGTCGGCCTGATCGCCCTGCTGGCCCGCCGTTTCCTGATCAAAACGGTGAACTACATCTCCTTGGCCAACGACTACTTCCCGCTCTTCCTTCTGATCGGCATTGCCCTCACCGGCATCCTGATGCGCTACTTCCTCCGCTCTGGCGTGGACATTGTGGCCATCAAGCAGCTTGCACTTGGCCTGACCACCTTTCAACCTGTCGTGCCTGCTGGTATTGCCTCCATCTTTTACATACACCTGTTCTTAGTCTCCTGTCTGCTGGCCTACTTCCCCTTCTCCAAGCTGATGCACATGGGCGGAGTTTTCCTCAGCCCGACCCGCAATCTGGCCAACGACAGCAGAATGCGGCGGCACATCAATCCGTGGAACCCGGACATCAGACCGCATTCCTATGCGTCCTATGAGGATGAGTTCCGGGCGGACATGATCGAGCAGGGCATCCCGGTTGACAAAGAACTGCCGCAAGGCTGACGAATAACAGGTGGACAAGGGACTATCACAATGGCCGTTATAAAAAAAGATGAGCTGGCGCGGAGCGTGGTCGAAGACCCGACCCTGATGACCGGCTCCATGCCGGACAAAGACTGGACGGAAATCCCGGCGGTGTTCAAGCCGGGCAACTACGCCTATACGACCAAGCCGGAAAAGCTGGAGTATCTCAACAGCCAGCAGGGTGTGAGCTTCCCCAACGCCCGCGCTTGGAACCCGGAAGACGAGGATTGGAAGCTACCGCCGAATTGGAAAGAAATCATCATCAAAGGGCTGGCCGACCGGCTTGACCGCTTCCGCTCTCTGAAGATATTTATGGATTGCTGCGTCCGCTGCGGAGCCTGTGCGGATAAGTGCCACTTCTTCCTCGGCACTGGCGATCCAAAAAACATGCCGGTGCTGCGGGCCGAATTGCTGCGCTCGGTTTACCGCCAGGAGTTCACCTTGGCAGGCAAGCTGCTCGGCAAGATGGCGGGCGGGCGCGAGATGACTGTCGGTGTGCTGAAAGAATGGTTCATGTACGCCTACCAGTGTACCGAATGCCGCCGCTGCTCAGTCTTCTGCCCTTACGGCATTGATACTGCCGAGATCACCATGATGCTGCGCGAGCTGCTGCATCTGGTTGGCTGCGGCATCAACTGGGCGATGGAGCCGGTTTCCAACTCCAACCGCACCGGCAACCACATGGGCCTGACCCCGCAGGCCTTCAAGGGCAATGTCGAGTTCCTTTGCGATGACATCGAGAACCTGACCGGCGTGCGGGTCAACCCGACCTTTAACCGCAAGGGCGCGGAGGTGCTGTTCATCACTCCGTCTGCGGATGTCTTTGCCGAGCCGGGCATCTTCACCTGCATGGGCTACATGCTCTTGTTTGAGGCCATCGGCTTGGACTACACCTGGTCAACCTACGCTTCAGAAGGCGGCAACTTCGGCCTCTTCACCTCCAACGAGATGATGAAGAAGCTGAACGCCAAGATGTACGCCGAGGCCAAGCGTCTCGGTGTGAAGTGGATACTTGGCGGCGAGTGCGGCCACATGTGGCGCGTCATTCATCAGTACATGGACACCATGAACGGCCCGACGGATTTCCTTGAAGTGCCGAAATCGCCCGCAACCGGCACGGTCTTTGAGAATGCGGCCTCGACCAAGATGGTGCATATCAGCGAATTCACCGCTGACCTGATCAAGCATGGCAAGATCAAGTTAGACAAAAGCCGCAACGCCCATGTCAAGGCCACCTTCCACGATTCCTGCAACCCGGCACGGGCGATGGGAATGCTGGAGGAGCCGCGCTACATCCTCAACAACGTGCTGGAACAGTGGTACGAAATGCCGGAGAACACCATCCGCGAGAAGACCTTCTGCTGCGGCTCTGGCACTGCCCTGAACACGGAAGAAATCATGGAGCTGCGGATGCGGGCCGGTCTGCCAAGGGCCAACGCGGTCAAGCATGTCTATGACAAACACGGCATCAATACCTTGGCCTGCGTCTGCGCTATTGATCGCGCCACCCTCAGTACCTTGATGGATTACTGGATACCGGGCGTGAGCGTGGCCGGTGTGAGCGAGCTGGTAGGCAACGCCTTGGTGATCGAAGGCGAAAACAGACAGGAACTTACTGAGGGTCTGCGGACTCTTCTGTAAGCCAGCAACGGAGGATATTTCAATGTACGACAGCGGCAAAATCATTCCGGGACTGGCGGTCTTTGTTCTTCTGATCACCTTCCCCATCTGGTACAACAAGCTTGTTTGCAATGTTGGAGCAGCTCCGGCCAAGGATCCCAACTTGTCCAAGGAGATGCTGCAAGGTGCCAGCTTCCCGAACGGCCAAAGCCATCCGCCTGCGGAGGAAATGCGGGCCAAGCACATGGAGGTGCTGCAAGGCATCCACGTCACTGCCAAGGGCTATAATGCGGCCAAGGACGGGCAGAAGCCGACCATGAGCTGCTTGATGTGCCACGGCGGCAGCAAAGAGCAGTTTTGCGACAGCTGCCATGCTTACGCCTCGGTGAAAACGCCGGACTGCTGGGCCTGCCACACCAAGCCGTAAACCGTGGAGGCTTTCTGAACCTCGGCCTTCCACGCCAGCCCCCTGATCAGAACCGGTCAGGGGGCTTTTTTTATTTCTTCTTCTGTGGTAAAATATTCTCCCTTTGCTTATCAATAAAAATGATTAAAACCATCGGCTCTAAACAAGCAAAGGTGTCCCATGACCGGCAGTGAGACGCAACTCAAGCGCATCCTTGTTCTCTATTATTCCTTCAGCTCTCAGACCAAAAATTTAGTGCAATCCATTTTGGATGGCATGGCTGAATATCAACAAGCGGAAGTGATTTGTGAGCGGATCAATCCGTCGATTCCGCAGCAGTTTCCTATCGGCACCATTCCAAAAACGGTGCATAAAATGATCGTAACCTTATTCCGCCAGCGCATCCCCATTCATCCTTTGCCAGAATATTGTTTCGAGCCATACGATCTACTTATTCTTGCAGGCCCGACGTGGTCGTACAATCCCTGCGGCCCGGTGTTGTCGTTGCTTGACCGCGATGGCCAGCGATTGTTCAATGACAAAACTGTGATTCCGGTGATTTCCTGTCGAGGATTTTGGCGAATGCACTGGTGGGGGATCAAATCGCTGCTGAAAAAAGCTGGGGCGCGAGTGCCGAACGGAATTATTTTCACCCACACCAGCAAGGAGCCGTGGCGGACTATCGGCGTATTTCTCAAGTTAGCCGGAGAAACACCAGAACGGATGTCTTGGATGAAAGACCATTATCCAAAATACGGTCACACCCGGCAGCAGATAGACGAAGCCCGCAAATTTGGTGAAATGATTGCCAGAGCAGTGACACAAGGTGAGGAACTGGAGCGGTTAGAATTTAACACCAAGCTGGCGATTTATGAAAAGTAGTCAACGCATTTGCCCTACCGCCCATATTTTTTCTGCTAACTCCTCAAACTGCTGGTCAAAGGGCGCATGGCCGCGTAAGCCGATTTCATAAGCCGGATCGTCGCCTTCGCCTTTGTGACGGAAACTGGACGACCACGCTGCCACCGCTGATTTGCCCTTGATCCAAGCCCAGCTACTTTCGGGATAAAAATGAAGCGGCTCGCAGCAACCTTGCTGAAACAGATGAATTAGTCGAGCAAGCTGGTCATGCGGATCAGATACCTCTTGGAAGCAGAGCGTCTTGTCTTTTGCCGCATGAAGCGACTGCGGTTCCACTCCAGCAGGCTGATGCAGGAGCAAAGCGATGTGATGAATCCAGAGTTCAAGTATATCTTTTGCCTTGAGACTGGCAGGCCGGAAGGTAACTCTGCCGCAACGACAAAGCGAGGTGAGTCGCCCGGTCAGTCGCACCCCGTCGATGGTCAGGCGGATTTCTACAGGCTCCACCGGATGCGAGAGCAGCCGCTTCACTTTACCGAGTAGTTCTGTCGCCTCGGTCTGTATTTTTTGGTGCAAAAGATGGCCGAAACAGCCGCCCGGTAATTCTGCTGCTGCTTGTCGCCGATGCAAGGGACAGTCAGCCTGCCTGCCGTGACGAATTTCATGCAATATTTCATCGGCTAATTGATAATTTTGGAGCTGATCAAGGGCAAACGACTCGCTTTCTGGCAGCAACACATCGGATAAATAAGCGGTGCGCAAGCCGAGTCGCTGTTCAAGGAAAAAACGTACCGGATGTTTCCAGAACCGCACGAGCTGGTTTAGATCAATCTGCCGCGCCCATTGCTCTGGCTGTGGCAAAGGGCGACTGGCGAACACCGGCACCGGTTTGCCAGAGGCGGGCAACCATTCAGCCCGATACGAGGCACTGTTCAGCTTTTTGCCGTCAAAACAGCGGCGACTGAAGGGCTGAAGTGGATGCTCCACGGTGAGCTGATCAGCAGCGGCAGTGTCCTCCGCAGTTGTCCAGCCTCGGCTGATGTAGTCACGCAGCTCTGCCACCACTACCGAAGGCGGGCGGGGCTTGTTGTCGCGCAGATCACGCCCAGCCCAAGAAACGGCGAAATGGTAGCGAGCCGAGAGCAGAGCTTCGAGGAAAAGATAGCGGTCGTCATCGCGGCGGCTACGATCGCCCGGCCTGCGGTGTTCGGCCATCAAATCAAAGGCGGGCGGATGCTGAGAGCGTGGAAAGTCGCCGTCATTCATGCCGAGTAGCCAGATCACCTTAAAAGGCACTGAACGCATCGGCACCATGTTGCAGAAGGTGACGCGGCCCGCAAGAAACGCCTGTCCGCCTGCTGGAGCAGTCAAAAGCTGTTGGAAATGACGACGAATAACGGCGAGGCTGATCGACTGCTCGAAGTTAGCTCGTTTACACTGTTCGGCAAAATCAGCAATACTCTGGCGGAGGAGAAGCAGACCTTCGTTGTGCTGATCAGTACCACTGTCTAAAAACCGGTCGATCACGCGGAGAAAAAGTTTGCCCCAGCCCGCCGGAGGCAATGGGCGGCTTGTTTGTCGTCGGAGTCGCCGTAGTTCGCGGATAAATTCAGCCAAGTTGCCCAACCAATCTCCGCCTTCACTTAGGCCACCGCTGATCGGCATGATGCCCTGCCAAGGTGCGTCTAACTGCCCGGTCAGGCAGCCAAGCAGGAGCCGGTCTATCCCAGCCTCCCAGCTATGGAGCGCGTCTGCCCCGCTCCGCTGCTCCAAGCCCCAGCGAATGCCTGCGGCGGTGATCATTTTTCGTAGCAGCGGTACCTCATCCTCAGTCAGACTGAAACGTTCGAGGATGATTGGGTTTTCCAACATCGCCGCTACTTCTGGGGCGGTGCAACGGCTGGTAACTATCGTCAGGAGGCCAAGAAAGCCCTCAAGCACCGGCTGTTCTTCGCGGCAGGATTGATCAGCAATTGACCAAGGAATACGCAACTTGCCGCCAGCCGAGCCAAAAACTCCAGCCACGGCTGGGGCATAGCGATTGATATCCGGGGCCATAACTAAAATATCCGCTGGTTTAAGCTGTGGATCAGCGGCGAAGAGATCAAGCAGGCGGTCATGCAAGACTTGAATCTCACGCATCGGACTGTGGCAACAGTGGAAACGAATGGAAGATTCCCCCGGCTTCATCGGCACTGTCTCGCCCTTACTCCGATCTCCCCGGTCGCGCAGATCAAGTATATCGCCCTGAATCTGACCGAGTAGATTGTCCTGCGGTGGGGCTTGGTAGAGGTCTTGCTCCTCGGCCATCGGATTCAATTCCATCAACAGTTTGAAAAACTCGCGACCTAATCCACCGAGTGAAGCCAAGAGTGGGTTACCGGAAGTATAGTAGCTGCTGATATCGGCAGTGCCGCGCCTGCGCCAGTTCTGCCGCTTGAGGGCAATCAGGCGTTCCGGCATAATGTCGTCCCAGACTTGGCGACAGGGGCTGAAATGGAAAACGCGGATGTCGATGTGGTGGCTAATTTTTCCAATCACTTCTATATAAGCCGGGGCCAGCGAGTTGATGCCAAAGATGCAGATTCGCTCTGGTAGGCCATCGGTGCGCAATACACCTTGGTCTGTCGCTTGCAAGAAGCGTTCCAGCACCTCGGCCCGGTGCGTACTACCACCGTCAGTCAGCTGCCGCCAGAGCTGGGCCTGCCAGTGTTCTTCCCGGCCTTTTTCCCAAGCGAGCACCATGTCGTGGCGATAAACCAAATATTGATCAAAGAGATCAGCGATCCGTCCTGCTAACTGGAAGGCTTTGCTGCCGTCGCGGTCGTCGCGCAGATAGGCGTTGATCTCCTGCATCGAGGGCAGTTCCAGCAAGCTGTCTAATTTGGCCAATATCCGCCAGAGCAGCACTTCGCGGCTGAACTCGCGTAGGTCTGGCAATCCACCAAGGGTTTTAGCAAAGAGACTCCAGATGAAGGAGGCAGGTAGCGGAAAAGAGCTGTTAGCACAAATGCCTGTGCGTAGGGCAATTTGCTGGGAGAGCCAACGAGCCATACCCGGATTTTGCACCACGATGATTTCCGAAGCTAACGGATTGCCGACCGGTTCCGATAGAACAGCACAGAGCGCGGTCAGCAGGTTTTCAAGGCGGTTTGATTGGTAAAGGTACATGGATAATCAGTGCAAACGATTTGGGAAAATTGAAGAAAGGTCATCTATCTTGTCATTATAATTGATCTGCTTTGCATTTATCAGATTAGCAGTACATCAGGTGTTAAATTGTAACATATCCTTAGAAGAAGAGACATGCCTATTGTGCAACAAGGGCGCAACGGGGTATAATGCAAAAAAGAAGGAGAAAAATTTAACTGCTGCGGCGGAGGTAGCTCTTATGAAAATAAAAATAAAATTGGCAACCTTATGCCTTGCGTCGCTTCTATTGGCAGCTGCTAATCTCCAAGCTGAGGAGAAAAAATGCGCAACAGCCTTTGCTTATGGAGAAAAAAAATTCAATGAAGCTCCGGGAAAAAATGATCCTTGGCAGCGAGGATGGCAACTCACCGTAAAAGCTGATAATAGCTTGACTGCGCCGATTTATGTAGGGACGGGAAAGAAATTCTCTTCACGCACACTCGCGGGCAGCTTACAAATCAAGCATGAAGGAAATCTGCTCAAAGTGTCCTTTGTCATGCTGAAAGGTTTCTCAATGAGCGAGACCAGCCTTTATCTTGGTGATAAAAAAGCCCCAACCACCGCACATGGTCAATACAGTAAATATCATCACCCATCCTTGATCAATGTTGTTAAGGACAGCTATGCGATTGATGTTTCCTCCTATGCAGGTAGAACGTTATATCTTTCCGCTGCCCAAGCAGAGGTTTGTACAGGAGAAGGCACATTGCCTACAGAAGAATGTGAAGAAAATGAATTTTCTTGGGTAGGTGCTTGGCAAGAAAACATGGTGTATGAGGCTGGCAGTATTGTTCAGCATGGCGGCAGTAGCTATGTCAACACCTGCTGCAAGTCTATAGAAGCGGTAGAGCCTACACGTGACCCTGCTCCTGTTGGCTGTTGGGAACTCATGGCAGCAAAAGGTGATACGGGGTTGAAAGGCGACACGGGAGCTACCGGCCCGATAGGCCCAACTGGTGCTACTGGAGCAACCGGCCCGATAGGCCCGGTCGGTGCTGTTGGCCCACAGGGTGAAATTGGCCCTAAAGGTGATACGGGAGCTACCGGCCCGATAGGCCCAACTGGTGCTACTGGAGCAACCGGCCCGATAGGCCCGGTCGGTGCTACTGGAGCAACCGGTGCTGCTGGCCCTAAAGGGCCGCAGGGATTACAAGGGCCAGCAGGTCCGCAAGGCCAAGCCGGAGTTATAGGCCCACAAGGCCCGCAAGGACTCCCAGGCGTATGCACCTGTCCTACCTCGTCAACCACTTCCACAACAAGCTCTCTGTCTTTTCTCTCAGCGGCAGAATCTGCCATAGCACCAACCTCGTCAGTGCAATGCTATGAGGGCGATTTCATGGTCGGTGTTGACGAGAACGGTGGGATCATTTGTCGGGATGCGGGGAGCAGCTGTAGAACCGCATTTGGCTTTGGCCAGACCGAGTTAGATGATATTCTGGCTGCCAATCTTTGGGGCTGGCAGATCAACATAAATAAAGGCCAGACCCTAACGCAGCCGATTTATACCAGCGCGACAGAAAACGACCTAAACAAAGCAGTGAACGTAGGCACACTGACAATAACATATGAAGGGACAAAAGTTTCCGTTACCTTCAAGATGACTGATGATGTCGGCATGAGTGCAACGCATCTCTATGTAGGAGCAACGAATGTCGCAACTCTGCTGCCTAATCAGTACGGCAATCTGCATGAAGGGCTGAATAAAGCATTCATTGACAGCTACGAAGTTAATGTCAGCGGCGATGCGGCTTATATCAAGGTTGTTGCTCACGCCGTGGTCTGCGACAAAAAATAGCATTCGTTAGCAGCCTACAGCGAAAGGGCAGTCCTACAAGAGGCTGCCCTCTTTTTTTGCCCTGTGATTTAGCAAATCTTTTTGTTTTCAGCAGCCTGACAGCTGGGTATAATGCCAGTAGTGTAGTTCCCGCCCCTTCCCGTTTCACATGGAGGAAACCATGAAAGCTGTCGTCCTCTCCGCTGTCTTCCTGTTGCTTTGTCTCTTTTCTTCGTTGGCTGCTGCTGACGAATACACGCTTCAGTATTTGGAGCAGGAGGCGCAGCAGTTTGCCGCTGGATACGTTGCGTCCGACAACAAACCGCCGAAGCCTGACGAGGCTGCTGTCTTGCTCCACGCTGCCGAAATATTGACAGCGGCGACAAAAATAGAGGATTGTACCATCGCTGCAACGTTGTGCAAAAATGCTGCGGCTCTTTCAGGTGGTAAGCCAACTGCTGCTTTTTGGCGAGTTGCAGCGCAGGCAGAAGCATGTGCTGGAAAATGGCCGGAAGCGAGTCGGCACGGCTGGGTAGCTTATCTTGCGGCAGCTGATGCGCCAGCCGTTCAGAGAGAAGCCCTTGCTCTTGTCGGCAAGGCATTGGAAAATCGTACCACCGTTGACGCGAATTGGACACCTGCCGCTATCAGCGTCTATGAATTATTGGCTAAGTTAGGCGACAGTGAGGGTGCAGCGCAGCAACACGAGGCTCGACTTACTGCGCTGCGGCAGAAGGAACTTGAAGACAAGACGCTGAAAGTACAACGTTCCGATGCTGAAACTGACAGCAGCCAACCTCAGCTCTGCCTCAGCTTCAACGAGCATTTACCCAGCCCAGATGAGATTCATTACAGCGATTATGTGCAGACTACGCCGACCATTTCCTCGGATTTTCATGTTGAGGACAGCAAACTCTGCATTGGTGGAGCCGCTTACGGTACCTCCTACAGCGTGACTGTGCGCAGTGGCTTGAAGGTGAAGGAACGTACTTTGCCAGAATCAGTGACACTGACTATCGAAACTGAACACCGCAAGCCTGCTCTCTGGTTCAATCAGAGCGACTACATCCTTGCTGACCGCAGCAACCGAGGTATCGGTCTGAACACGGTGAACGTCGATAAGGTACGGCTTCAGCTCTTTCGCATTCATGAGCGCAACATTCTTGGTGAGTTTGTCCGAGAACACTTCCGTAATAAATTAGAAGGCTATCAACTTGAGACCATAGAAGAAACTGTTGGTGAACAAGTCTGGAAGGGCAGTACAGAGATCACGCCGGAGCAAGACAAGATCATGACCAGTAGCATTGTCCTGCCGCAAGATGTTCTTGCTATTGCGCCTGGTCTTTATGTTTTGGTGGCCGAGCAACACGCTGATGACGAGGAGGACGAAAGCCGCTGGGAAGGCAAAGCCAGCCAGTGGATTGTAGTCACAGACATCGGTTTGACCACGTATCAAGGCAGCGACGGCCTGACTGTGGCCGCCCGCAGCTTAGACACCGCTCTGCCCATCGCTGGGATAGAGATCGGTCTTTACGCCAAGAACAATACCCCGTTGGCCACGCTGACCACAGACGAGAAAGGCTTAGTCCGCTTCGCTCCTGGCCTGCTGCAAGGCACGGGTGGACAGACAGCTGTGCATCTGATGTCGATGAACAGCAAACATGGCTTCACCTTTCTTCAGTTAGAACAGGCTCCTTTTGATCTCAGCGACCGAGGTGTGAGTGGCAGAACCGCACCCGGCCCGCTTGATGCCTATGTCTATACTGAGCGCGGCATCTACCGACCCGGCGAAACTGTCCATTTGGCCGCCATCGTCCGCGACCGTATTGCCCGTTCCGCCGCCGCGCCGCCTATGACGCTGCGAGTCAGTGGCCCGGACGGTAAGGTGCTGATTGAACGGCTGCTTCAGCCTGATCCAGCGGGTGGCTATAGTGAGACGATTAATCTGGCCAACGCTGCCCGTTCTGGCAATTGGACTGCTGTCCTTTATGCTGATGTGGAGGATAAGCCGGTCGGTCAAACGACCTTTCAGGTGAAGTCCTTTAAGCCGCCACGGTTAGAGGTCCGCTTGGAGCCAAACGGCGTAATAGACGAGCAAAATAAGGCTGAATTGGCTGTGCAGGCTGATTATTTCTACGGCTCGCCCGGCTCAGAGTTAAGCGTCAAGGCGAAGATGCAGCTGGAATACGATCCCCATCCCTTTACTGATTTTGCCGAGTTCTACTTCGGCAAAGATCAAGAAAAGCCGGGAATTGCGGAGATTGAGCTGGAGGAAATCACCACGGATGCGAAGGGACACGGCCTGCTCTCGTTGATTCTTGAAGGCCAGCAGAACGCCACGTTACAGCCGCTCAAAGCGGTGATCAGCGCAGATGTTTTAGATATCGACGGCAGAGCAGTGAGTGCTACAGCCAGCTTACCCGTGCGTCATCTCAAAGAATATCTCGGAGTGAAGCCCGGCTTTGCTGATTTAAACATACCAGAGCAGAGCGAGGCCAAGTTTGAGGTTATTGCCTTGGACGACAAAGGCCAGCCGCAGGAGCAAGGCGAAACCAACTGGCGGTTAGTGCGTGAAGATATTGATTATCAGTGGTTCCGCAAGGACGGCGAGTGGGCCTATGAAAAGATTGTCCGCGATCAAGAGGAGCAGCGCGGCCAGCTGACGTGGGCTACCACCAAGCCAGTGCCGCTGACTGTTCCAACAGGTCTGGGACAATATCGCTTGGAGCTGCTGACCAAGGACAAAGTTTTGCTCACGACCCTGCGTTTCACTGCTGGCGAGCAGCTGGTGGGCGAGAGCGACACCCCGGATTCAGTTAAGGTGGTGCTTGATCGGCAAGGCTACAAGGTTGGTGATACAGCCAAGCTCACTCTGACTGCACCTTATCTGGGCCAAGCCAGTTTAGTGTTGGCTAATACCACAGTGAATGGAGTGCGTAACTTTGCCTTGACTGGCAAAGAGCAGACCATCGACATTCCGGTTGAGGACGGCTGGGGTGCGGGCGTGTATGCCTTGCTTACGGTTTATCGCCCCGGCAAAGAGGAAAAAAAGGGCGCAGACCGAGCCGTGGGCTTGATTTGGCTGCCAGTGAATTCCGCCCCGCAGCGGTTAGAGGTGACGGTCAATACTCCAGAACAGGTGCGACCGCGCCAAGTGCTGCAAGTGCCGATCAGCGTCAAAGGTGCAGAGGCAGGTAGTGAAATTCGCCTGACTTTGGCCGCAGTGGATGAGGGTGTGCTGCAACTGACGAACTTTGTCTCGCCTGATCCTGTGGCGTGGTTCTTTGCCAAGCAGCAGCTTGGTCTCGATCTTCGCGACATGTACGGCCAGCTGATCATTCCACCGGACAGCAAACCACTCACCCTGCGCAGTGGTGCGGGCGAAGATGGTTTACGCGGTGCGCCGCAGTCCAACGTCAAGGTCGTCTCGCTCTTCTCTGGCGTGGTGAAGGCGGAACAAGACGGCATTGCCACTGTACCGTTAAATATCCCAGACTTTAACGGCAAGTTGCGCCTGATGGCTGTGGCGTGGTCAAAAGAGAAAACCGGTGCATCGAGCCGCGCCCTGCGAGTTAACGATCCGGTGGTGATTTCACCTTCGTTGCCGCGTTATTTAGCAGACGGCGATCAGTCCAGCATTCAGCTCTTGCTTGAGAACATCGATGGCCCGGCAGGCCAATATCAAGTTGCGTGGCAAGCTGAGGGCGCGGTGGCGATGGTCAACAGCACGGCAACTGCCGAACTCCAACCCGGTAAACGGCAGAGCCTCAGTTTCCCAGTAACAGCTTCTGATATTGGCAGTGGCAAGCTGCATCTGAGCGTAACTGGGCCGGAGAGCTACAGCTATGCAGGCGACTTTGATCTTAACGTGCGCGGCAAATATCTCCCC
The DNA here is from genome assembly GCA_026122915.1 of Candidatus Electronema nielsenii. Taxonomy (GTDB): domain Bacteria; phylum Desulfobacterota; class Desulfobulbia; order Desulfobulbales; family Desulfobulbaceae; genus Electronema; species Electronema nielsenii. The sequence continues at coordinate 21,656 of JAGIXO010000014.1, forward strand.
ACGCTGACCCGTACCTACAGCAAACTTGATCCGGGTGCAGTCATCAGTCTGAATCCAGCGGTACTGAATGGCCTGTACCCAGCCACCGCCAAGGTTGATCTCAGTATTTCCAGCGCGCCCAATGTTGATGTAGCTGGGTTGCTTGGTGAATTGGATCGTTATCCACATGGCTGCCTGGAGCAATTAACCAGTCGGGCCATGCCGCTGCTTTACGCCAATCAGCTCGCGGAACGCTTCAGCTATCCTGTTGATAAAAAGCTGCCCATGCGGGTACAGGAGGCGATTGAACTGATTCTGCAAAAACAGCTTGGTGAAGGTAGCTTCGGTCTTTGGTCAGACACCAGCGATCCTGAGCCGTGGCTCTCAGCCTATGCAATGGATTTCTTAGGTCGAGCGCGGGAGAAGGGCTTTTCTGTGCCAGATTATTTCTACAAAAAGGGCTTAGATTGGCTGACTAACGAGGTCAAGAACAGTGGCAGCGAGGATAAGCATATCGAAGCCTTAGCTTATGCGCACTGGGTATTAGCCCGCGCTGGTCAGGCTCGGCATGAAGATGCCCGTTACCTTTTTGATACCAAGTTTGACAGCATCGGTTCACCATTAGCCCAAGCCCAGCTGGCCGGAACACTATCCTTGCTTGGCGATCACGACCGGGCGGTAAAAGGTCTGTCAGCGGCCTTGCGGAAAGCAGACACCGAGGCTGCTTCTTGGTGGAGCTATGGCTCTCGCTTGCGTGATGTAGCGAGTATCGTCAGCATTCTTGGTGATACGGGCCTGAAGCAAATTGATCCTGCCGCAGCGTGGCAAGAGTTGGTCGGCCTGCTCTCCAAACGAAAGTATATGTCCACCCAAGAACAGGCGGCCTTAATCATGGCTGCTCTGACCTTAGACAAGGGCCAGCCGCTTGATATAGAAGTAACGGATAGCAGCGCACCGCAGCCGAAGCCAGAGGAAAAAAGCCGACCTTCGTTCTTAGGCCGCTTTCTCTCCGCCTTCAGTGATACGCCCAAAGAAGAGCCAAAACCGGCAGAGACCAAGACCTCCTTCTTCTCCCTCAATCGTAGTGGGGATGCTCTGCTGACTCACCCTGTGACGTTGCGCAACAAGGGCAATATTGCAGTCTGGGTGGTGACAACCGTGCAGGGTTCACCGAGCAACGAGCCTGCGCCGGTAGAAAACGGCTTCGCTGTTCGGCGGAGCTGGTATAATACCGCAGGCGAGTCACTGTCTCTGGACAAGGTAGCACAGGGTGAGTTAGCTGTGGTGCTGGTCGAGGGCGAGGCAAAAGAAGGCGGTAACTTCCAATCCTTGCTGATTGACTTGCTGCCTGCGGGCTTTGAGATTGAGAAGCCGATTACGAGTACAGAGGCAGCATCCTTTAGCTGGTTAGCTGAACTTAGTTCGTCTCGCTATACCGATGCACGAGACGACCGCTTTGTGGTTGCTTTTGACACCGAGCAGTTGGCGCATATTGAAGGAAACCCCAATGTACGGCCCTTCCGCTTTGCCTATTTAGTCCGTGCGGTCACACCCGGTACATACGCTGCGCCGCCCTCAGAGGTCGAGGCAATGTATCGGCCTGAATACCGAGCGCGGAACAGGTCAGGTGCCGTAACGGTGATCAAAAAAGAATAACAAGATAGCAAAACCTTACGACAGAAGGCAGGGGGAAACTCCTGCCTTCTTTTTTTTGCCATTCAACTTGAGGGTAATGACTGCTAACGATGCTTACGACTTTGGCACCGCTCTATTTTGTGCCGAATCAGGCAGGGCATAGCTTACTTTTTCCCCGTTGATTTTGACATAGCCGCGCTTCACCAAGGCATTATACACTGCGTCTATTTTCGTTGCTGGCAGCTGTTTGCCGCATATTGCATTAATGGTGGTGCGCAGCGTTGCAACTTTTCTTGGCTTATTATCTTTGTATTTCATCAACCCATCAACAGCCAGCTTGAGCAGCTCTTCTGTTGAAGTGGGAGCTGCTGCCGGTATGACTTTGCTCTCCTGCGACGACGGAGCAGCTCCACTAACCGCCGTCTTGAAGCAGGGCATCTCCTCAAGCGACGCAGAGCGGACGACGACGATTTTCCGCCCGCGCAGATGCCGGATGAGCGGATCAAAGCCGGTGTCTTTGGAAATGATGTGAAAAAAGCCTGCCGGATCAGCCGCCACCAGCACGCCGAGGTAATAGGCGATATGGAAATCCAGCGCGTTGCTGCCAGATGTTTCAAGCACGATGTATTCCGCCCGGCGGCCTATCTCCTGCATGGCCACGACCAGCTCGACCGGCAGCTTGGTATTTTTTGGGCCGAGGAACACCCGCACCGAGAACTGCTCGCCCTTGAGCAGGGCCAGAGACTGCACCTGCACGTTTTCGTAGTCAATAAGCACGTAGTTGATCTTCACAAGAGCTTGTTGTTTCAATGCAAAAGAAAATGCTGCGCTGACCGGGAGGGATGCTGCTCTTTGGCAAGGTAAATCGCGGCGGCGCAGTTGTCAAAAACTTTGTTGCGGAGGCGGGATATTCATCAGGCGGGATATTCATCAGGCGGGAAAAGGATACTCGATGCGGATCTGTCATCATACGTATCACGAATCTGCCGCGATACGTATGATGAACTTGCCGTGATATAGTGTTTCAGTTTTTAGATCGTTTTAAAAACCGTCTCGACGCAAACGCTTAAACTTTTGATGCCGTCAGCTATTTTTTTAATTTTCGCCTTCATGGAAGCCCAAAATTTTTCTATCGGGTTTAAATCAGGGGAATAAGGCGGCA
>JAGIXO010000140.1 GCA_026122915.1 Candidatus Electronema nielsenii
GTTATCCTCGACCACCTGCTCGCCGTTGAGCAGGTGCTGCTGAATTATCTCCTTGCGCGAGTTGAGGATCGTTCGCACCGCCTCCTCGTTGAAGTTGGGATTAGCCTTAGCGATCTCCGCCGCTAACTGCGCGTCGCCGACTATGCCGCGCGGCAAAAAAAGCAGCCGGTACGACGGCGGAGTGGTAAGCGCGTTGACTTCCGGTCGCCATTGAATTGTTGCCGTCTTTCTCCTCCTGTTCAGTTCAACTACCTGACATGACTACGTGAACCTTCCTGCTGCCCATCCTACGGCGGGGCCGGTCTGCTGTCAACTGTTTTTTTGCTGAATAGGCACGAGAGTGCCTCCAGTCGAGTCACGAGGGTGACTCTGACCGAGTCAGGAGAGTGGCAGCAGAAGCGAGCCGCCTGCGCGAAACCGCTTGTCTTTTCAAATGGAAGGTGTTTATATTTAATATTTCCACTGAAGCGCGGAGAGGAGACATGATCAACCTTGCAAGATAGGACACGATGAACGCACCACTCAAGCATTTACTTTTCTTAACTGTACTGCTCGTGCTGGCTATCAGCACAGCCCAAGCTGCCATTGACTCAGCCAAGGTAAAAAAATTGTCGGCTGGTGACGGGGCCGCTGAGAACGAATTCGGCTGGAGCGTGTCTGTGAGCGGCGACACTGCGGTCATCGGGACGTTTGTTCATGACAACAAAGGCGCGGCGTATGTCTTTACCCGTACCAATGGTGTGTGGAGCCAGCAGCAGAAGTTAGTTTCCAATACTGGGGGGGCTACTGATGACTTTTTCGGCTACTCCGTGTCTGTGTCCGGGGATACAGCAATCATCGGGGCTTACGGCGATGACAGCGGTAAAGGCGCGGCGTATGTCTTTACCCGTACCAATGATGTGTGGAGCCAGCAGCAGAAGTTAGTTTCCAATACTGGGGGGGCTACTGACGACTTTTTCGGCAACAGTGTGTCCTTGTCTGGGGATACAGCAATAATCGGTGCTTCCGGCGATGACAGCAGCAAGGGCGCGGCATACATCTTTACCCGCATGAGTAATGGCCAGTGGACACAACAGCAGCCAAAGCTGACCGATAATGACGGGGCTGCTAATGACCATTTCGGTATATCCGTGTCTGTGTCCGGGGACACGGCGATCATCGGGGCTTCCGGTAATAACAACAGAACAGGCGCGGCATACGTCTTTACTCGCACGAGTGGTGTGTGGACGCAGCAGGGCAGCAAGCTGACCGCCGATGACGGGGTTGCTGATGACTATTTCGGCTACTCCGTGGCGGTGGATGGCGACACGGCAATCATCGGGGCGTACGGCAATGAAACCGAGACAGGCGCGGCCTATGTCTTTACTCGCACGAGTGGTGTGTGGACGCAGCAGCCAAAGCTAACCGCCACTGACGGGAGTGAGGTTGACTGGTTTGGCTCTTCTGTATCGATGGATGGGGACACGGTAGTTGTTGGGGCTTCCGGCGATGACAGCATCAAAGGCGCGGCATACATCTTTACCCGCAGCACGAGTGGTGTGTGGACGCAGCAGCCAAAGCTAACCGCCGCTGACGGAGCCGCTGATGACTATTTCGGCTACTCCGTGGCGGTGGATGGGAATACGGTGGTCGTCGGAGCGTATGGCGATGACATGCACAAAGGCTCTGCTTATGTCTTCGGTGGGCCAGTTAGTGCCGCGCTGCCTGCTATCAATTTCCTTCTTCTGCGCAACTGATGATGCGGCAAGGCAGGCTGATGGCTTCTCTGTCATCGTTGACAAAAGTCCCTGAGTAGGGTACTTATGCGCTATCTGACTGATCATTCCCCATTCAACATATATTAAGGTGGCAGTATGTCTCTCCAAGTCTTTACAACAAGCTCCGGGTTCAGCACCGAGGTGGCGGCTGAACTCGGTGGCGAACACCTGAACTCCTGCTTTGCCTGCGGTGCGTGTTCCAGTGCCTGCCCGATGAGCATGGCGGTTCCGGCCTACGATCCCCGTAAAATCATCCACATAATTCGCCTCGGCATGGAGGAACGGCTGCTCTCCTCTGACCTCCTCTGGTACTGCTCTGGCTGCCGCAACTGTGTGCCGGTCTGCCCGCAGAATGTGGGCTTTGCTGACATCATGACTGTGCTGCGCAAGCTGGCTCTGAAGAAGGGCTATGTCACGCTGGAGCAGCTGGTTGAGAAAGGCAAGGCTGCTCAGGTGCAGCGTGATCTCTGCGTCTCCTGCCTCACCTGTGTCCGGGTTTGTCCTTGGGACATTCCTAAGATCGACAACAGCGGTGTGGCAACTATTGACCCGACTGAGTGCCGGGCGTGCGGTATCTGCGCAGGCGAATGCCCAGCTCAGGCTATTGTCCTCAATCAGGCTGAAGACGAGCGGTTGCTCGCTGCCTGCGGCGCAAACTAACATCTGTGGAGAGAACGATGAGTTTCACACCAGACATCCGTCTGTTCAGCTGTCATTACACCGCCCAGCAGAGCTGCACCGAGGGCGGCAGTATCCTGCGGGAACTGAACTTCCCGGCTAACATCACCATGACCCGCTTGGCCTGCACCGGCAAGATAGAAGAGACTGATCTGCTCAAAGCCTTTGAAGACGGGGCGGACGGCGTGTATGTGGTCGGCTGCCCGCTTGACGGCTGCCATAATGTCAAAGGCAGCCAGCGAGCGGCCAAGCGAGTTGCCTCTGTGCGCAAGGCCTTGGCTGAAATGGGCGTGGAGCAAGATCGGGTGCGGATGTACCACGTAGAGCGCGGCCTGCATCCTGAGTTCATTGCCGTAGCTGAGGAAATGGATGCGTTGATCCGCAGCCTCGGGCCAAGTCCTTTCTGCCGCAAGGCGGCTTGATTTATCGTATTGGGAGATTGCCATGATAGTTGCTGAACGGAAGCCGCTGGCTGAAATACTGAAGATGGTGCAGGACTGCAAGCGCATCCTCGTGCTGGCCTGCAAGGGCTGTGTCACAGTTTGCTCGGCAGGCGGGGAGCGAGAAGCGGAGATACTTGCCTCGTTGGTGCGCCTTGGCTTGCAGAAGGAAGGCAAGAATGCTGAGGTGAACACGGCCTCTTTAGTGCGTCAGTGCGACAAAGAATACATCGACAGTCTTGATCAGTACAAAGGCCAGTACGATGCTATTCTCTCGACTGCCTGCGGGGTCGGCGTGAATTTCATTGCCAACCTGCGGCCTGCCGAGCATGTGTATCCCGCCCTCAACACCACCTTCTTTGGTGGCTCTGCCGAGCAGGGCATCTGGAAAGAGATGTGTGCAGGCTGCGGCCACTGTGTGCTGCACTTTACCGGTGGCCTCTGCCCCGTGGCCCGCTGTGCTAAGAGCTTAATGAACGGCCCCTGCGGTGGTTCGGTCAATGGTCGCTGCGAGATCAATGACCAGACTGACTGCGTCTGGCAGATGATCTACGACCGCATGGGCAGGTTAGAGCGGCAGCAGGAGCTGACTGCATCAGCACCTATCCGCGATTGGTCAAGCTCTGGGCATGGTGGGCCAAGGAAGCGGGTGCGGGAGGATTTGACGGTGTAGGGTCTTCATACGCTGACAGGTTGAATTCGACGAGGGCAAACTACTTAGGATCAACCTGTCGGCATTTCGCTAAAAGTGATAGAGGGAGAGTAACATGGCTATTGTTTATGATGTCAAGCTGACGCTCGAACAAAACAAACCCAGCAAAGCTATTAAGGTGACTGTCTCGTACAAGCTCAAGCTATCGAAGTTAGAGGAACTGACCAAGGGGCTTCTTTTTAAAGAAGATATATCGCTTTGGGGGTCAGATGCTCCGCATGACGAGCAATGTTCACCGAATGAAGAATGGTGTCCTCCCTATGAGGACGGAATTGATGATAAGCTGTACAACTTTTCAACAAAA
>JAGIXO010000141.1 GCA_026122915.1 Candidatus Electronema nielsenii
TGTGGTTGTTTTGAGCGCAGACGAAGGAGAAAGGAGTTTGAGGACGAGGCGATGTCCTATCTTGCCCGAATGGGCTTGCAGGAGCACAGCTACAAACTTCCGCATGAGCTATCCGGCGGGATGCGGCAGCGGGTGGCGATTGCCCAGTCGCTGATCATGAAGCCAAAGATTCTGCTGATGGACGAGCCGTTTGGTGCGCTTGATCCTGGCTCGCGGGAAAACATGCAGATATTCCTGCTGGAGCTGTGGGAAGAATTTAAGATGACCATCTTCTTTGTCACCCACGACCTAGAAGAGGCGGTGTTTCTTGGCACCCGGATTATCGTGCTGTCGCAATACTACACCGACAGCCGGGGCAACGGCGAAGAAGTGCGGCGCGGTGCCCGCATCGTCTCTGATCACGCTCTCCCCAAAGTAGCTCAATCGACTATCGTCAAAACCACGGCGGAATTCGGCGAGCTGATTCAGCAGATACGGCAGGAAGGGTTTAACCCTAAGTACCTGCGTCATGCGAGCAGTTTTGATCTGGCTCATCCTCATTCCTTCCAGACGCTGTGTGCGGAAGAGAAATGAAATAAAAAAGGCCGCCTTACGGCAGCCTTTCTGAAACTTTGAGTCTGTCCTGAAAAGGATTAGACGCAGCCAGTGGGTTTGGGCAGACCGGCCATCTTACAGGCTCCTTTGCCAGGCCCAGACGGGAACAGCTCGTAAATTCTCTTCAGCGGGAAGCCAGTGGTCTTGGAAAGAATACGAACCATAGGCGCAATACCGTTTTTCTTGTAGTATTCTTGGAGCGCGTCGATCACCTTCTTGTGTTCTTCGGTCAGATCGCCGATGCCTTCCACGCCTTTGACGTAGCTGACCCAGTTGTCATCCCACGACTCAGAGCCATTCAGCAAGAAGCCGTCTTCATCAACTTCGTAAGATTTTCCGTTGTGTTCAATGGTTGCCATAGTCTTTCTCCCTTGGGCAAAGATAGATTGAAATGAATAAAAGATTATTCACCGTTGCGGTCTATTTGGACGTTAAACAGAACTCATACTATATGGCCTTTTCTTTGTCAAGAAATCTTCGCTTTTTTTTGCCTGCGAAGACCGCTTTGGCAAGGAACTGAGGTTGCGAATACACAATAATTGGCTTTTTAGCTGACAACCTGCTATGTTGTGCGGATAAGGTGGGAGAAACACAGCCCCTTTCTGACCAAGAATTCATAAGAGAGTGAAGCAAGATGTTGGATTTTTTACGCAAGAAAGCGCAGTCAACCTTGATCCAGGCCGTGGTGCTGATCATCATGGTCGTTTTCATCTTCTGGGGAGTTGGCACCAATCTGGGAGGTCGCCGTAATTCGGTAGCCTCAGTCAACGACACGGATATTTCCGGTGTCGATTTTCAGCGCGCCTACGGGCAAGCGGTGGACGGTCTCCAGCAGCAGTTTGGCGGAAAAATGCCACCCGGCTTTGTCGAGCAGCTGGGTATTAAGGAACAGGTACTATACCGCCTGATCCAAGCGGAGCTACTTCGACAGGGCGGTACAGAGGCGGGTATTACAGTCAGCGATCTGCCGGTGCAGAAGCGAATTGAGCAAATGGATGTTTTTCAAGAAAATGGTCATTTTAGCCTTCAACGCTACAAAGATGTTCTCGCCCAGAACAAAATGACTATAGGCAGCTTTGAAAAAGGCCTCAAATCCGATCTTGGCACTGACCGAGTACAAGAATTGGTTGGTAACTTCGCCGTGGTGCCTGATAATGCCGTTGAGCGTTGGGCAGCCTATACAGACGAAGAAATCAAAATAACCTACGTAAAATTTGAGCCTGCTGCCTTTGAGTCTCAAGTCAAAGCGGACGGCAACGAACTCGCAGCTTGGTTTGAAAAAAATAAAGCCAAATACCGCTCTGAGCCGAAAATTCGGCTGAAGTATTTGCTCTTTAATCAAAGCGAAGACGAGCAGCAAGTGCAAGTTGCTGAGGAAGAGCTAAAGGCCAAGTACGAGCAGGATAAAGAAAGCTACCGTCAGCCAGAACAGCGTCATGCCCGCCACATTCTTTTTCGAGTCGAAGAAGGGGGGTCGGAAGCAATAAAGGCTGAAAAGAAAAAAAAGGCTGAGGAAGTATTGGCCAAGACTCAGGCTAAAGACAGCGATTTTACCGCCTTAGCCAAAGAGTATTCTGATGATACCAGCAACAAAGAACAGGGCGGCGATCTGGGCTTTTTCCCTGCCGGACGAATGGTACCTGCCTTTGACGCAGCAGTTTTTGCTATGAAAGCGGGCGAGACCAGCGGACTGGTAGAAACTGACTTTGGCTATCACCTGATTAAGTTAGAGGAAGTGCGCCCGGAAGTAGTACGCAGTTTCGAGCAGGTTAAAGATAACCTCGCCGCAGGCATTCGGCGGCAGCGAGCCAAGGCCTTGACCTTTAAACGGGCTGCTACTGCCTATGAGTCGATCATGAAGGCAGGCAGCTTGGATAAGTACAGCCAAAAGGAGCAGGGCAAGGTGCAAACCACGGAGCATTTTTCCCGCACAGAACGCCCAGCCACGTTGCCTGCTGATCCTAAATTTATCGAGGCAGCATTTGGTTTGAAAAAAGGTGAGCTGTCCTCAATCATTGAGCTGCGCGAGGGCTATGCCGTTCTTTTTGCCGATGATATTCAAGAACCTACCTTGCCTACGTTGGACATAGTGCGGGAAAAAGTTATTGCGGATCATGCCAAGGCAAAAGCGGCGGAATTAGCTGCTCAAGCTGCCACTCAATTGCTCGCTGCCAGCCGAGAGAAAAAAGCACTGCAAACGGCTGAAGGTATGGTCGTGACAACTACTGAATTTCTCAAGCGTTCGGCTCCAGCAGGTAAAGATGCTCCACCAGAACAAATGCTCCAAGAAGCCTTTAAACTTTCTTGGAAAGAGCAACTACCTGCCCAGCCGGTGCAGGTGGGTGAGGCTTGGTTTGTCTATGAAGTCAAAGAGCGGAAGGCAGGCGCGACTAAGGCCAATGAGCAGGCGAAAGAGCAGCAGTTAGCCACTGCCCGGCGAGATTTGTTGACCGCTTGGTTAGGTAGTCTTCAAGCTCAAGCGAAGATAAGGATTAATGACAATATGTTCGAGCGCGACACGCCGCTTGAGTAAGCCTGCCGAGTCTCACTCGGCACGGCAGTTGAGCAGGCGGGGAGGCAATGCCCCGCCTGTTGTATTTCTGCAAATGCTGCCCGGCGCAGCTCATACAACCTGTTCAGGAAAAAAATGTCCTCGTTAGATCATCAGAACAAGAGCCAAATGGAGTTAGTGCGTACCCTGCCGCCCTTGGAGCAATTTTTGCTTACCTTCATTTCCGTAATTTACGAACCGGTTTCAGCGGCCTTTCTCGCCACCTGCCTATCCGGGGTCGATCTTCCCGGCCTTAGACGTTTAGGTAGCGATGAGTTGGAAAGCATGGTGACGAGGTTGCGTGAAATCGGTCTGCTGAATGAGTTCAATCAGTGTACGGCACTGTTAGCGGAACAGCTGACTCGGCACGCTGCTGCTGAAGGGCGTTTTACCGCTTTGGCCGAATTAATTGAACACAAGGCACCGGTCTCCTATCTCTATGGCAAATGGTCAACCCGCTGCCGCCGCGCCCTGCGCCAATTTCGTATCGGCTTGCACACCAGCAACATGGATAAAATGGAGGAGGCGGCCCTTTTCCTCAAAGAGCAATGCAAAGAACAGGGCGGGTCGCCGCCAGCGATACAGATTGTTGCTGAGACCTTTGACGTGGATTGGTTCCGAGGTTTATCTGGTTTTTTCCAATTCTACCTGCTTAACGAAATTTTCCGCTATTCGGCAGAGCACGCCGTAGATTATCCAGAGGT
>JAGIXO010000142.1 GCA_026122915.1 Candidatus Electronema nielsenii
GGTAAGGCAGATTTGTAAGCTGGCTGCTGATCTGCCTACCTTTAACCAAGCATACTCTCTCTTAAAATGGATTATATTAATCTGCTCCGCACAATCTTTGATGCTTATCTGACAGAACTCAACAGCTACGGCTTGGAGCCATCGGGAGGCTATCTTCTTCCCTATGACTTTGAGGAAGCTATTGATGCTCGCCACTGGCGATATGATGACGGTCCAATAGACATTAACGGTCGTGGGATAATCAATGACATGGTTAAGAGCGAGTTGAGAGAGCTGACAAATGACTTGAATCAGTGGCATCAGTCATTGCAACGTTGGTACGCCTGGAACAAAGTCCTTCAGCCATACAATACAGACGAAGTAAAAGCGTGGCACTTGCGGAGAGAATTTCTTGAACCATTTGTATTTTACTGCCTGTTCCAGCCCAGCTCAAGTCGTGACAGATTCACCTTTGTCGTCACCAATGCAATGCATCAGGTGCGATTGATGGTTGAGAATGGGTATCAGGACTACCTTGAAGGCGAGCCTAAAACGCCTGACGAGTTGAAAAAGCCAAAGTATCTGACTCGGCGAAAGAAAGAAGAACGTTTATCCAGACTGATCTCAATCTGGCCGGAAGGGACGGAGCTTATGGCATTGCTGCGGACAATAGATGACGAGGCTTACAAGAAAGAAACTTCTGACTACCGCAACCTGCATAGCCACATCATTGGCCCTCAGCTGGGCGTTGGCCATGTCAGATCAATCGTCCGTTCCGTCAGCGAGCACACAACGATGATTAAGCAGCCTAATGGAACCTATAGAAAAACACCAACCGGCAAGATGGTGCCAAGCTATGGTTTTGGATATGGAACTCCACCGCTTGATTTGGAAGAAGCACGTCTCGCAAACCTTGAGCAATATCGCCGAGCGAGGGAATGCTATGTAGGCTACCGCAAACTCTTGGCTGTTGGAATGGAAGCAATGCCGCCAGCAAGGTGAAATTGTCATGACCAACTGCAACATCGGCGCGGCCTTGCATGAATCCGCCGCAGCGCGGGGTGACGCGCTGGCCCTTGTCACCGGCAAAAACAGCCAGTACCAGCAATTCCACCAATGAAACCGGGGATTGCCAAGGCCGCAGGCATTCTAATCAACTGGAATGACTTTGCCGAGCTGTCTGCTGCGTGCCGCTGCTGGTACGCATCTACCCTAATGGCTCCGGCGACATCAATGCCTTCCAGCAGACAGACTGCACTCCCGCCGCCTGAATCCAGCGGTCTTGGGCATTCCATTTTTGCCCCGTTACGGCGGGTGCTGTCTGGTGCCGAGGAAGGGGCAAGTGCGATTCTTTAGCGCATGGAAGGCGCGAAATTAACTGAGGTAGCGGCAGGTTAGCGGAAATATGTGTTCGCCCGCCGCTACTGTGCAGTTGTGCAACACGCTGTGCGCCCCGATCAGCGCACCAACCCCGATTTCGCATCGCCCGCTGATCTGTACCCCAGCGTGAAGGATTGTATCTTGGCCGATGCTGCTTTCCGGCGAAACCAGCACCGTTTCTGGCGAATACACGGTCACGCCTGCAAGCATCAGCTCTCGGTTACGGCGCATTTGTAGCTCGGTGTGTGCCTGCGCCAGCTCAACCCGCGAATTCACGCCCAGCACATCTATGGCTGGATTGTGAACGAATTTGCCCACGCGACAACCTTGTTGGACTGCAATCCCGACGATATCAGTCAGATAGACTTCGCCTTGGCTATTGTTGGTGCCTACTTGTCGCAGGGCTGAGAAGAGAAAGCCCGCCTCAGCTAAATAAATCCCAGCGTTGATTTCCCGAATAGCCCGCTGCGTCTCATCTGCATCTTTTTGCTCAACAATGCGCAGAACGTGACCGCTCGCATCGCTGATAATTCTGCCGTAGCCAAAGGGATTGTCTAATTCGGTGGTCATCAGGGTGAGCGTGGCGGCTTGTTCCTGATGCTGCCGAATCATAGCCTGTAAGGTTTCTGGGCGAATGAGCGGAGTGTCACCGCAGAGAATCATAATCAGTTCAGCAGAGTGACAAGCTGGCTCGGCACAAAGTACCGCATGGCCGGTACCGAGCTGTTCCTCCTGAATCACCGGAGTGATACGATATGCTCTCAGTGAAGCAAGCACTTGCTCCCGTTGATGGCCAACAATCACGGCAGGTTGCTCAATTCCCGTGGCTGCAACTGTATCCAAGACATGATGCAGCATGGGTTTAAAGAACAGCTCGTGCAGAACCTTGGCCTTGGCCGATTTCATCCGTGTGCCTTTGCCTGCGGCAAGGATGATGGCAGAGATATGAGGAGTATTCATGAAAGATTAAGTCAGGGCTTTAATTCTTTGTTGTTTGGATTAATACGGCCTTACATTGAAATGTCTCTCTATGCTCACAGCATCTCCTTCGCTTTCTCAATACCCTCAGCCAAGGTGCGCGAGAACTCTACCTTGCCAGTTTTCTTCCGCAGCCCAGCCTTGCGCAGTTTGAGAAGCATCCGGGGTTCTAAGTGGTTAATCACTAAGCCCACCCCGTTTTTCTCTAAATTACCACTGATGGATTCCATTGCCACAATCGCGCTCATGTCAATCATGTTCACCTTGGTCATGTCGAGAATCACCACGCGCACATCCGGGCTGACCGAGGTGATGTTCTTCATCGACTTCTGAGCCGAGCCGAAGAAGAGCGGCCCGTTGATATCGTAGATGGAAATCGCTGAAGGCAGCTCGCTGTAGCCGTGATCGCGACTTTCTAATTTGGTGGCTGTGGTCAGGCTAATGCTTCGTTGAATAAAGAGGATAGCGGCCAAGCTCATGCCCACGCCTACGGCAAGTGCCATGTCAAAGAGTACCGTAAGCGAAAAGCAGATCAGCAACACCGCTATATCACTGGCCGGCGCAATCCTGAGTGTACGAATGAAGTGCTTGGCCTCGCTCATATTCCACGCGACAATAAACAGCAAGGCTGCCATTGAGGCCATCGGGATAAAGGAGAGCAACGGCGTGATCAACAGAATCGACAGCAGGATGAAAATGCTGTGAATAATCGAGGCGACTGGAGTTCGTCCGCCTGCCTTGATGTTGGTGGCTGTTCGAGCAATAGCAGCCGTGGCAGGGATGCCGCCGAAGAAGGGTGCGATAATATTGCCGATGCCTTGACCGATCAGCTCGTCGTTGGAGTCATGCTTGGTGCCGCTCAAACCATCGGCAATCACCGAGCAGAGCAGCGAAGTGATCGCGGCCAGCACAGCAATCGCAATGGCAGACGGGAACAAGGTTTGAATCATCTGCCAGCTCAGGCCAACCGGACTGCCGTCTGCGCCGGGCAGGTTCCAAGGCCAGTTCAAGTTAGGCAGGACAGGTGGAATGCCGTTGCCAGTGATGCCGTTTAAGTCGTAATGAAAGCGACTACCGATAGTGGCGGCGGCAAAGTCTGGGCTGATTTTACTGCCTGCCCACGCTGCAAATGAGCCGAGCAGCACCGCTACCAAATGTCCCGGCACTTTCGAGCGGAGCTTCGGCCAGACAATCAGCACAGCTAAGGTCAGCATACCAATCAAGAAATCTGCAAGAGTTGCAGTTGGCACAGCGCGAAGGATTGCGCCTACTTGCTCTAAATAATGCCCTTCCACTGCTTCCACGCTGAGACCGAAGAAGTCTTTGATCTGGAAGGTGGCAATGATCACCGCAATACCAGAGGTGAAGCCAACCGTGACCGGATACGGTACCACTTCAATCAGCTTGCCGAGCTTGGCTATCCCCATGATGATGAGAATCACGCCTGCCATCATCCCGCTCACCAGCAGCCCACCA
>JAGIXO010000143.1 GCA_026122915.1 Candidatus Electronema nielsenii
ATAAAAAAAGGGAGTCACCTTTTTCAAGGCAACTCCCTGATATTGCTGGCGGGGCCGACCGGGCTCGAACCGGCGACCTCCGGCGTGACAGGCCGGCATTCTAACCAACTGAACTACGACCCCGGAAAATTTGGTGGGCGAAACAGGGATCGAACCTGTGACCCTCGGCTTGTAAGGCCGATGCTCTCCCAGCTGAGCTATTCGCCCGCACCAAATGGTGAATGCTTTTTACCAAAATACAGGCTGCTCGTCAATCAGAAAAAACAGGAGTAGTGAAAAAAATGCACAGGCTTCAGTTTTGCCGGGCTGGAGAAGCAGGCACTGACAGAACAGTGGCAGGAAAAACTGGCTCTAACGGCACATCCCGGAACAGCTCTTCGCCTTCCGGCAGCAGGAGAGCACGGCTGAGGACTTCATCGACATGATCGGCCAGGGTGATATCTAAGCTGCTGCGTACCTTTTCCGGCACGTCTTCCAGATCGCGCTCATTTTCCTTAGGCACGATCACGCGGGTGATATTGCCGCGCCGGGCAGCCAGCAGCTTTTCGGTCAGGCCGCCGATGGGCAACACCCGGCCTCGAAGTGTGATTTCGCCGGTCATGGCTAATTGCCGATCCACCGGCAGCTTGAGCAGCGCAGAGACAATCGAGGTGGCGATGGTGATACCAGCAGAAGGCCCGTCCTTGGGAATCGCGCCTTCCGGCACATGAACGTGGATGTCCAGCTTCTGGTAAAAGCCGGAATCCAGCCCCAGCCGTATGGCCCTTGAGCGCACATAGGCCAAGGCTGCCTGCGCAGACTCCTGCATCACCTCGCCGAGTTTGCCAGTGATGGTCAGCTTGCCGGTGCCGGGCATCAAGGCCGTCTCAATCTGAAGCAACTCGCCGCCAACCTCTGTCCAAGCCAGCCCAGTCACCAAGCCGATTTCATCCTGTTTTTCCGCCAGCCCGTAGCGGTGCTTGGGCACACCGAGATAGCCAGACACCGCTGCACCAGAGAGCTGATATTTCTTGTCCGGCTCCTTCTGTTGTAGGCGGTCACGAGCCACTTTGCGGCAGATTGAGGCGATGGTGCGCTCCAAGTCACGCACGCCCGCCTCGCGGGTGTAGCGGCGGACAATCTCCAGCACCGCTTCTTCAGAAAAAAAAATGTCGTCCCCAGCAAACCCGTTGCGCTCAAGCTGCTTGGGCACTAAATACTGATCGGCAATCTTGAGCTTTTCTTCCTCGGTGTAGCCGCTCAGACGAATAATCTCCATCCGGTCTTGCAGAGGCAAAGGGATGCCGTGCAGATTGTTGGCTGTGGCAATGAAAAAAACCTCGGAGAGATCGTAGTCGAGATCAAGATAGTGATCGTTGAACGCGCTGTTCTGCTCCGGGTCCAGTACCTCCAGCAGGGCTGAGGAGGGATCGCCCCGGAAATCTACGCTCATCTTGTCAACTTCATCGAGACAGAAGACCGGATTGATCACCTCGGCCCGCTGCATAGCATGGATGATCTTGCCCGGCATGGCCCCGATGTAGGTACGCCGATGGCCGCGAATTTCTGCCTCGTCGCGCACACCGCCCAGCGAGAGGCGGACAAATTGGCGGTTCATGGCTCTGGCGATAGACTTGCAAATTGAAGTCTTACCCACGCCCGGCGGGCCAACGAGGCAGATGATCGGCCCCCTGATCTTGTCCACTTGGGCCTGCACAGCTAAATATTCGAGAATGCGCTCTTTGGTTTTTTTCAGGCCGTAATGATCTTGATCAAGGATGCGCTCGGCCTCCTCAATGTCAATCTTGGCCTCGCTCTTCTCCTGCCAAGGCAGACTGAGGATGATATCCAAATAGTTGCGTACCACCGTGCTCTCAGCGGACATCGGCGACATAGCCCGGAGCTTGTTCATCTCCTTGGCGACCTTTTCCCGCACCGACTCTGGCAGGTCTTTTTTGTCCAAGGCTTCTTGCAGCTCGCTGAAGTCGTCAGTGCCTTGGCCCATCTCCTGCTGGATTTCCTTAACCTTCTCGCCGAGATAATAGTTGCGCTGGTTATCGGCCATCCTCTTCTTGACCTTCACCTCGATGGACTTTTCCAGCTCGTCGATCTCGATCTCGCGGTAAAGCAGTTCCACGGCCCGGCGGAGACGGTCAGGCAAGGCCGCCGTTTCCAGCAGCTCCTGCTTTTCTTCGCTCCGTAACTGGACATGGGCGCAGATCAGGTCAACTAATCGAGCCGGATTCTCCATCACTGCGGCCACTTTGATAATTTCCGCTGGGATTTTTTTGTGGCTGATCTTGGCGTACTGGTCAAAAATTCGGCGCAGCTCGCGGTTGTAGGCAGGTAAATCCAGACTCTCGCTGTCCGTATCTGGCAATTCCTTCACATCCGCGCGGAGAAAATCGCTGAACTCAACATAGCAGGCCACAGTCGCCCGGCGTTTTCCCTCCACCAGTGCCTTCATCGTGCCGTCTGGCAGCCGCAGCAATTGGATGACCGTTGCGAGCACACCGCAGCCATACAGGTCGCTGGCAACGGGATCATCCACGCCCGCACTCTTCTGCGTGACCAAAAAAATCAGGGAACGCTGCTCCATCGCATGTTCCAAGGCACGAACCGAGTTCTTGCGGCCAACGACCAAGGGCGCGATCATGCCGGGAAACAGGACAATATCCCGCAGCGGCATGACCGGATAACGGACTACGTTGAATTCAGACATATCTCTTTCAGAAGAATCAGTTATGCGCGGCCGTGTATTTCAGCGGACGGACCTTGAGTCTGCGCCGAAGCGGCGGCATTGCAGCACAAAGGAAACGTCCTATTTCTTTTGTTGTTCAGCAGCAAGCAGCATCACATCAACACCAAAGACTTGCGCCGCCTGCGCCAGTTGAATATCAGCAGTGAGTAAAGTCAGGTGCGCCGTGCAGCTTGCTGCAAGATGAAGTCCGTCAAGGGTGCGCAGCGGCGTGTTGAACTGGGATATCCATCCAGCGGCCATTGTCCAGTGATGCTCCTCAATTTCCAGTAGGCGATACAGTTTTTCTTTGAAAAGATGCTGCTCAAACTGGCGGATGATCTTCTGTCCATCTTCTCGCGCCATGCCTTCCCTGATTTTCCGAGACACAGCCGAGATCAGCTCAAGCCGGGTCAAAAGACTGACTGCCGGTCTCTCCGCAGACAGAATAAGTTCTTCCGCTTTGTCGCTGAGAGATTCAGGGCAATAATAAGCGGCCAAGACGCTTGTGTCGATGTAGAACATCAATACCGCTCCTCGTCCCGTCCGGCAAGGACAGTGCGGCTGAGACTCTGCTC
The DNA here is from genome assembly GCA_026122915.1 of Candidatus Electronema nielsenii. Classification (GTDB taxonomy): domain Bacteria; phylum Desulfobacterota; class Desulfobulbia; order Desulfobulbales; family Desulfobulbaceae; genus Electronema; species Electronema nielsenii. The sequence continues at coordinate 3,295 of JAGIXO010000143.1, forward strand.
CGGCGTGGCGATTGTCTGGCGGAATTCCTTCAGGCTCGGCAGGCGGTCTGTTTTTTGGGGCGGCACAAGACAGGCAACCTCCTTGCCGTGTTTCGTCAGAAGGATGTCTTGGCCGCGCTCCACCTGCCTGAGCAGCTGGCCCAATTTTGATCTGACCTGCTTCACGTTCACTTCCAGCATGATTTTGCGCCGTTTGTTGAAGATTTTCCGGTGTTGTCCGTCCGCCGCCGCAAATGCTTCAATGTCCGTCGGCAGGTTTTGCACGTCCGAAAGCTCATGGCGGAGATGCGCCGGGAGCTTTCTCTCCTTTCAACAGTCACGCGGCATATCCACTGCCTGATTTCTGCGCCTTCATCTGGCCGCAATCTCCTCCGCCTCCACCAGGCGGCATTTATAGCCGGTTTTGGCGATTCCATCCTTTGCGGCGGCCAGATGCTCGGCGGCGGTGCGCCCCAGAACGGCCCTGCCGCTGGCACGAGCGAGTCTGGCGGCC
>JAGIXO010000144.1 GCA_026122915.1 Candidatus Electronema nielsenii
AATTTAATTCACAACTTGGGTTGTCTTATTTATTCTCCAGCAGCTTCTTCAGCTTTCGCTTGTACATATCCTGCTTGAGTCGGCTGATGCGGTCAATGAACAAAGTGCCGTGCAGATGATCCACCTCATGCTGAATAATGCGGGCAAAGCGGTCTTCCGCAATGAAATTTAACTCCTTTCCTTCCACATCTTTCCCGGTAACGCGGATTTTCTTGAAACGCTCAACCTTAGCATCATACTCTATCACACTCAAGCAGCCTTCTTTGCCGCTCTCGCAGCCTTCACCTTCAGAAATCACCGGGTTGATCAGCACAAGGTATTTCTTCTCATCGTCTTGGATCGAGATATCGATCACCGCAATCTGACGTGCAATGCCGATCTGATTGCCTGCTAAACCGACCCCTTGCTCTTCATACATGGTATCAGCCATATCTTTGGCTAATTGCCGCAGTTCTGCATTAAATTCGGTGATCTTTGCTGCCTGCTCGCGCAGCACAGGATGCGGGTGAGTGAGTATCTTTCTGAGAGCCATTGTCGGAGCGTGAAGTTGTAAGGGTTAAGGCAACGGGTCAAGATTGTGCAGGGCATATTGAACCAACGCGGCAGCGACGATGGATGCGGTTTCCGCCCGCAGTATCCGAGGGCCAAGCGAGACCGTTGTGAAACCAGATGCTTGAGCGTGTTCCACTTCGTCGATATGAAAGCCGCCTTCTGGTCCGATCAACAGGGTTACGGGCTGTCCTGCCGTCAAACCAAGCGCGGCAAAAGGGCAGGTGGTTTCGTTCTCCCACGGCATAATTTTGCGGTTTGCAGCGGGAAAGGTCAGCTCGTGCAAAGGTTGCGGCAAACTGATATACATCGGCACAGGCCGCCCGCACTGTTTGCAGGCTTCGAGCATGATCCGCTGCCAGCGTTGGAGCAGCTGACTGTCCTTGCCCTGTGGCTCGCAGTAGCGGGTAATAACTGGGACAAAGCTGTGAACGCCCAGTTCTGTGGCCTTCTGGATGACCGTATCCATTTTTTTGCCTTTGTTGAGCAGAGCTTGCACCAACGTCAGCGGGCTACAGCTCTCCTGCTCTTGGCGGCGGGAAAGGATGCGAAAGGACACGCTGTTCGCGCTGATTTGTTCAATTTCACCACAAATCACGCTGCCTGCGCCGTCATACAGCTCGGCCTTTGCACCAACGTACATCCGTAGCACAGTCTTGAGATGATGCGCCTCTGCACCGGTGATCAGGACATGCTCGGTGGTATCTTGAGCTGGGTTGTAGAAAAAACGTCGCATGGTGCAGGGTTTAGGTTGTGCAGAAGAGTCGATAAGGCTGGTTGGGCGATAAGCTTCAAATCCGTTAATGGTGGAGAACAAAACAGGAAAACCCAGCCAACTTATTCAGTTGAATGGGTTTTGAATTGGCAGGCTATAAAAATGGTGCCGAGACCAGGAATTGAACCAGGGACACACGGATTTTCAGTCCGTTGCTCTACCGACTGAGCTATCTCGGCACACGATACATACAGAATGTGTCGAAAGAATATACCGCAATTCAGCGTTCTCTGTCAATCTCTTTTATTTCTTTTTTCCGCCACCACCCAGCAAGTCACCGAGATCAACGTTGAAATCATCAAGTGCTGTACCCGTTTTTGCCGCAGGCGCATCTTCTTACCTGCTGCGCTGGCCGCAGGCGGCAGAATCGGCGTACTGAGATCAAGCCCGTCCATCGACAAATCGGGTAACGCGTCTGTTGCCTGCGCTTTTTCTTTTTTGCCGCCACCAGCTTTCTTTTTTGGGCTTTTTTCCCCTTCTAAACTCAATTCACCGATACCACTGAAGGAAAAATCTGTCTTCTGCTCCTCAGCCTCTGGTGGCATCAGACCGGAGAGGTCAAGTCCGCTCAGGTCAAGTGACGGCTCTTTTGCAGGAGCTTTTTCCTTTTTTTCAGCAGGAGGTTTAGTCGCTTTTTCTAACTTTGGCTCAGGAGCTGCGGCCCCAGCATCGTCATCAAGATCAAAATCCAAGCTATCCAAACCCAAGTCTGAACCGCTCGTCTCTTCCATCGACAAATTCAGACCGCTATCTTCCTTGTCTTTTTTCTTGGATAGATCAAGCGTAGTAACAGTCTTTTTTGCTTCTTCCTCGGCCCCACCTGAGAGGTCAAATTCTATCTCTTTGCTTTCCTCCTCAGTCGGAGCTTCAAGCTCAATACCGTCTGCATCGGCGGCAAACTCTACTGTATTGTCCGCATCAGCCGCTTCTTCCACTTCGGTTTCTGCATCCATATCAAAACCGATGTCGTCACTTTCTGCTTCGGCGTTATCGTCTTCAGTAGGCGTTTCTTCCTCTGGTTCCTCTTCTTCAGGCTTCTCGAACCAGAGAAAATCAGGAACGACACTCCGCATCACCACGCCGGAAAGCTCTTGGGAGAATTTCGTGATATTTTTTTTGCATCCCCCACATATTTCTTCTTTGTCAAAAGAAATGTAGCCGCATTTAGGACAACGCATAATCTTGATCTGGCAGTGAAAATTAAACAAAAACAAGAGGCTGTCTCATACGACCACAAGGCGGGCCGAAGCTGCACAACCGGAGAATTGAACAATATCCTTAACTGCCATCATTTCACAGAGAAGGAGGACTGTCAACAGCATTTTTTGTCCATAGGTATCGTTGACTGCTCTTTTGAGTCGGATTTACGCGAAGAATCCGCATTCAGGTTGAATGGCATTTTTCAAGGTTGATACCGGTTGACAACGCCCTCTTTTTCTGAACGGCGCGAAAATAGGCATTTTCCTCGGAATGACAAAAAAATACCACCGGTAGCATGTTTTCTACTTGAGCTGGCACAATATGTTGTGCTATAAGATTGGCACAACCGCCTGCGGGACAAGCCTGCCGCCAGCGTTCAGCAGGGTCGGATTCGTGACCGAAAACAACTGATTTACAGCTCAAGGGAAAAAGAGAGATGGGAAAAGACATGACCAGAAGCATTACCAGACAGCTTCTGACCGAGACCGCTGAGACCGTATTGACCCGCCGTTATTACCTCAAAGACGGCCAAGGCAACATGCTGGAGAACTGGGAGTCGCTTTGCCGCCGGGTTGCTGATGCTGTGGCTGGGGTTGACCGGGGACAGGAGGACTACGAGACCTTGCGCGAGCAGTTCTTCAGTATGATCTATCATCTTGATTTTCTGCCAAACTCTCCTTGCCTGATGAATGCGGGTACTGATCTCGGCCAGCTTTCTGCTTGTTTTGTTTTGCCGGTAGAGGACTCAATGGACGGCATCTTTACCTCCATTCATAACGGTGCGCTGGTACATAAAACCGGCGGCGGCACTGGCTATTCTTTTTCTCGGCTGCGGCCTAAAAATTCATCGGTGCGCTCGACCCAAGGCGTGGCTTCTGGGCCGCTCAGTTTCGCCGCCGTCTTTGACGCAGCCACCGAGACCATCAAGCAGGGCGGCAAGCGGCGCGGAGCCAACATGGGCATTCTGCGGGTGGATCATCCTGACATCATGGACTTCATTAGTGCCAAGCAGGATCAGAGCAAATTCACCAATTTCAACTTTTCTGTAGCGATCACGGACAAGTTCATGGAGGCGGCGAAGAACAATCAGGAATACGACCTGATCGACCCCTCCAACCGCAAAGTGGTCTGCCGGATGAACGCGGCCAAGGTGTTCGATAAAATTGTTGATCTGGCTTGGCACAACGGCGAGCCGGGCGTGCTGTTCA
>JAGIXO010000145.1 GCA_026122915.1 Candidatus Electronema nielsenii
TGGGGCAGTATTTTGGTTTATTGTTCAGAGAGGTTATGTGGCCCTCCAGGTCGGTGTGGCCAATTACAACGCCATTTACGGTTCCTTTGCCACGGTGCCGCTCTTTCTGGTCTGGATGCAGCTTGGCTGGATGTTCATTTTGCTCGGCGCAGTGCTGGCTTACGCAATTCAAAATCGCAACCATTACCGACTGCCCGGCGCGGACAGTACAGCTCGGCAGCGGCTTCAACAGGCGTTTGATGTCCTGCTCACGGTTTATGGCAATTTTGCCCGTGCCCAAGCCACTGAGGAGGAAGAATTGGCCGAAAGCTGCGCAGTCAGGAATGAGGCTGATTTGGGCCAAACCGTAGATATGCTCATCAACGGCGGATTGCTGCATGAGACCGAGCAAAACGGCACCACCGCCTTCATTCCATCCCGACCTGCGGAGCAGCTCTCTGCCGCTCACGTGGTGCAGTTAGTTTTCGGTCAGGGTTCAGAAAAAAATTCTGGAGGCGGTAAATTAGCCGGGCAAGTGGTTGAAGCGGCGGAACAAGCGATTGCGCCTGCGAAATTTCGCACAGCTTGTTTAATTGAACGAACCTGCGAGGCATGAGAACTGTTTGGAAAGAAATCTCATGCAATAAATTACAACAGAAACTACGCAATGAACTCAATACATACTGACAGAAAGAAAATATTAGTTAATGCTCTATCGACAGCTCTCTGTTTCTTTATTGTTATACGATGGTTTGTCTTGATCAATAAATACAGCATAAATATGCTCTTTTGGGATCAGTGGGATTTTCTTGGCGGGCTATTTGAAAAAAGAAATTTATGGGAGTTATTTATTTGGCAGCATGGTCCTCATCGCCAAGGTGTAGGTTTCTTTCTTACTAAAATAGTCGCCGATTTTTCAAATTGGAATACTCGCGTTGAATGTTTTATGATTGGGATAGTGCTATGTTTTGCCGCATTGACTGCCATTTTTCTCAAAAGAAAGATCTCTGGTACTATTTCAGCATTTGATGTCTTGATTCCTCTTCTCTATCTTTCTCCCTTGCAATTTGAGCTGTTTGCTAACACCCCGAATGTGTCGCATGGAGCCATGCCTTTGTTGCTGATCACATTGTTCTGTTTGTGCTGGACAATAAACAATATTCTTTTGCGTTACATAACATGCGCTGCAATTAACTTCATGACCATTTATACAGGATTTGGTGTTTTTATCGGCTGCATTACGCCATTTTTATTTTTATCAGAGTTTGTTCTTGCTGTAAAGCAGCATAATGTAAAAAAAAGGGTTCTTTCGATTATATTTTGCATAATCGCGGTGTCTTCTATGCTCTCTTTTTTTATCGATTATACGTTCAACAGCGCGGCGGCAGGATTTGTTTTTCCGCATCCTAAACCATTCATGTACGTGCAATTCATCTTGATAGCATTTTCAACATACTGCGGGATACGAATGTCGAATATAATTTTGTACATTATTAGTACGCCCATTGTTTTGTATATGGTTTACGTTGCCATCAAATCAGGATTAAGTATTATGCGCAACGTATCTAACGAAAAAACGAATAAGGAAATACTTACAGGGCAGATTGTAATCATGCTCATAACATTCACCTTTGTCTTTTCTCTCAATCTCGCTATAGGCCGGGTATGTCTTGGGCTGGGAGCCGCAACTGTTTCTCGGTATCTTCCTTACATGACACCTGGTTTCTTTGCTCTTTACTTGTTTGCTGTTGCAAAAAAGGACGTGCCAATACGATTGATCAGCCTCGGTATAGCTTGTTTTTTTATCACTACGTTCTCTATCGGTAATCACAACAGGATATACGCTCAAAAACTGATTAGCGGAAAGCAAAAATGGAAACAGGCATATTTGAAAACAGAAAATTTATTATTCGCCTATAAAGCAAGCGGTTTTACGATTCATCCTAATCCTCATGATACCAAGCTCAAATGGAAGCTTGATTATCTAAAAAAGAACCGATTGAATCTTTATTTGGATGCAGCTAAATAGTGATTGGATCATGCAAGCTGTGTTCTGTCCCAAAAAAGAGTATGTGATACAAAAGAGGAGGAAAATATGGCTGCGCCGGAAATAGAAATCTCAAAAGATGGCCTAAAACTTTCCTATCAGCGATACTTAGCAGATAGTACGGCAGGGTTTATGGTGATTCTTGCTGTATTGTTCGTGATTAGTAAAGGTTATCCGCTACCTTTTTTTGGACATTCTTTAGAGTCATTGCTGAAGTTATCAGATACTGTTCAGCTCTTCATATTTCTGTTCATTTTTTTACTTGCCACCCCAATCGGTCTTTTGATTCATCAACTGAGCTGGTTTATGTTCGGCTGGTTTGAAATTGTTCCAATCAAATTGTTATTCAAAACAGATAGAAATATGTACAATCCTATCTTCTTAACAAAACAACTTTTTAACTATGATGATCTTGATAAATTTTTCAAGATTAATAGTGAAAATAAAGATGATACTGGAGAAATATATTCAGAATACAGAATATATAAAGAATATTCGCTTATGTTTTTTCCTGAATACTCAGTCGAGCATATATGCGGTCTGTTGTTTTTTGTGAGAAATACCGCCTTTCTATCTCTTGTTTCTCTTCTGTCGGTTTTGCATGTCATGCTCTGGGATGCTTCCGTGAATTTCTCTATTCCGATTCCGTTCGCATTGCTTGCATCGACGATTCTCTTTTCTCTTCTGTATTCATTGATTGAAATCTTTCGCTGTCTAAAAACGTTATCAACAGTTTATCTTTTATGCGTTGCTAAAGGGATAACCAACGAAGAGGGCGATTCGCCGCGAGATTTGATCAAGAAAATACATGCCGCATATTTTGACCAAACGAACGGTAGTGAAAATTAATTCGGAATAACGAGGAACATCATGACCAACACCGAAATTGAACAGCTTATCACCGGCATGGCGGAGAAAGGCCGCAAGGCCGCCCGCAAGCTCGCCGCTCTGCCGACGGATGTGAAAAACAGCATCCTGCTGGCCACTGCCGAGCAGCTCAAAGCCCAGAGCGAGGCAATAAAGGCGGAGAACGCCAAAGATTTGGCCGCTGGCCGGGAAAAAGGGCTTTCCTTGGCCATGCTTGACCGGCTGACCCTCAGCGACAAAGTCATCGCCTCGATGATTCAAGGTTTGCATGAAATCACTGCCTTGCCTGATCCGGTCGGCACGATTGACGACATGAAGCGCAGGCCGAGCGGCATCACCGTGGGCCGGATGCGGGTGCCGCTGGGCGTGATCGGCATGATCTACGAGGCGCGACCCAACGTGACCATTGATGCCGCCGCCCTCTGTCTGAAGGCTGGTAACGGCGTGCTGCTGCGCGGCGGCTCTGAGGCGATTCACTCCAACCTCGCCTTGGCCGCGCTGCTGCAAAAGGTACTGCTCGCGCACAATGTGCCTGCGGAGGCGGCGCAGGTTATTCCGGTCACTGACCGCTACGGCATCAACGTCATGCTTGCGCAGGAGGCTTTCATTGACGTGATCATTCCGCGCGGCGGCGAGGGACTGATCCGCTTTGTCACCGAGAATTCAAAGATTCCCGTGCTCAAGCATTACAAGGGCGTATGCCACATGTACGTGGACGAAAGCGGCGACATCGAGACCGGCATCCGCTTGGCTATGAACGGCAAGACGCAGCGGCCCGGTGTCTGCAACGCCTTGGAAGGAATGCTGATTCACAA
>JAGIXO010000146.1 GCA_026122915.1 Candidatus Electronema nielsenii
GCAGGCTATGTCATCAAAACGGTGTCAGGCTGCGGTGGAACTCTGAGCGGCAGCACCTACACCACCGGCGTAATCACAGCAAACTGCACGGTCAGCGCATCCTTTGTAAGGAAATGAAAGATAACTGACCCGAAAAAGCGAAGGGCAGGAGCAAATGCCCTTCGCTTTCTCCTTTGGACCCCCCTTCTTTTTCATGGGCAAAACGCGCAAAGCGTTTACAATGCCGCAGTCAAGCCCCTCTGAAACACACCATTCGCAGCAAATACACAAGAAAATGATAAACATAGGCCGAGTTTCCCTTGGCAACCCCTTTATTCTCGCACCGTTAGCTGGCTACACCGACCTACCTTTTCGGTTGCTCTGCCGGGAAGCCGGGGCGGGACTGGTGGTTTCCGAGATGATCAGCTGCCACGGCCTGATCTACGGTCAGAAACAAACTTTGGCCATGTTGAAGACTGTGCCGGAAGAACGGCCTTGGTCGGTACAACTCTTCGGCAGCGAGCCGGAGAGTATGGGTCAGGCAGCGGCCTTGGTTTCGGCCATGCCGGTTGATATCATCGATATCAACATGGGTTGCCCAGTGCCTAAGGTAGTGAAGAAAGGCTCAGGTTCAGCTCTGATGAAACCGGAAAATCTGGGGCGAGCTGAGGCGATCATTCGGGCGGTGGTGGGTAACACGACGCTGCCGGTGACGGTGAAGTTCCGTAGCGGTTGGAATGATGCCTCAATCATCGCCCCGGATTTCGCCCGGATGTGTGAAGCTGCCGGGGCCGCTGCCGTGACCATTCACGCCCGCACTTGGGCGCAGCAGTTTGGCGGTAAGGCTGACCGCTTGGTCATCACGGCAGTGAAACGGGCGGTATCCATTCCGGTGATCGGTAACGGCGATATTCTCCGCTATGAGGATGGATTAGAGATGATGCGGGAAACCGGCTGTGATGCGGTGATGATTGGGCGGGGTGCGCTGGGGAATCCTTGGGTTTTTCAGCCCGACGGCATTCCAGAGACACTGGCCGGACGGCTGCCGGTTATTCGGCGTTATCTGGAACTGGCCGAGCAGCATCTCGACACAGCGCATTTACTTTTTCGCATCAAGAACCATATCTGCCGCTTTTTCAGCGGACTGCAAGGCGCAGCAGCCATTCGGCAGGAGATTATCAGTTGTGGCAGTTTGGCGGAGGTTGAAGCGATACTACGAGAGAACTCCTGAGACGCATATTCACTCATGCCGCAGGGCATCAATCGGATCAAGGCGTGCTGCCTTCAGCGCAGGGAAATAGCCAAAGATCACCCCAACCGCTGCGGAGAAGAGAAAGGCGATGATAATAATCTGGAAATCAGGTAAGAAGGGAAGTTCCAGCATCAGCGTGATACCGTAAGAAGAAATTAACGCAATGATGATACCAACGATTCCCCCTAAAGAGGACAGCACTACGGATTCAGTCAAAAACTGAAGCATGACCTCATGTTCAAACGCGCCGATAGCAAGACGGATGCCAATCTCGCGGGTGCGTTCTGTCACCGAAACCAGCATGATGTTCATGATGCCAATACCGCCGACCAAGAGACTGACCGCCGCCACTGCACTAAGCAAGGCGGTCATGGTTTTTGTAGTACCAGTAAGCATAGCGGCCAGCTCTTTGGTGTCGCGTACATTGAAATTGTCTTCTTCGCTATCAGCTAAATGCCGCCGTTTCCGCAGCAAAATGGTCAGCTCTTCGGTGGCTTGCTCGGTAGAGCCGCTGTCTTCCACGGAAAGCTGGATGCCTGCCACATCGCGGTTGCCGGAAAAGCGGCGTTGCACAGTCAGTAGCGGCATAACGATCAGATCATCCTGATCTCGACCCATGCTGGATTGGCCTTTTTCTTGAAGCTGGCCAATCACTTGGCAGGAAACTTTGCCCAAGCGGATATTTTTGCCCACCGGGTCGTCCTCGGCAAAAAGATTTTTCCGCACGGTTTGCCCAACCACGCAAACTGCCCTGCCGGTCAATAGTTCCGCCTGCTCAAACGTTCTGCCGCTTTCAATGATCCAGTTGCGGACGGTGAAGAAATCGTTGCTGCTGCCGGTGATACTGGTGGACCAGTTCTTATTGCCCGCCACAGCGGTGGCATTGGCCGAGACTACCGGAGCCACCGCCTTCAGCGAACTGATCTCTTTGCGAATGGCTTGTACATCCTGAAGCGTGAAGCTGGGCGCGGCAGAATCCTGCCCCGGCCCTCGGTGCTGGCCGGGCGAGATCATGAGGACATTGGTACCCATGCTGGCGATTTGACCGGTGACTTGGGCGGTGGTGCCGTTGCCTATCGTGACCAAGGTGATCACCGCGCCCACGCCGATGATAATACCGAGAATGGTCAGCACAGAACGCATCACATTACGCCGGATGTCACGCAGGGCGAGCAGTATAGTGTTGAAGAGCATTTATACTGCCTCCTTTTCTGTCGCCACGTGTCCATCTACAAAGTGGATGATTCGTTTGCTATACGCGGCCATGTCCGGCTCGTGCGTGACCATGACGATGGTGATTCCCTTTTCCTGATTCAGGCCAACGAGTAGCTCCATGATCTCGTGGCTGCGCGAAGTATCGAGGTTACCGGTGGGTTCATCGGCAAACAGCACTGCCGGGCTGGTGACAATGGCGCGGGCAATAGCCACCCGCTGCTGCTGGCCGCCGGACAGCTCGCCGGGCGTGTGCGATTCTCTGCCTTCTAACCCAACAATTTTTAAGGCTTGTCGGGACAGCTCGCGCCGTTTTTTAGCTGGAGTGCCGCGATACATCAGCGGCAACTCCACGTTTTCTATGGCTGAAGTGCGATTGAGCAAATTGAAGCCCTGAAAGACAAAGCCGAGATAATAACGACGGAGCGAGGCTAACTGCTTGCGGCTCATTCGGCTGACTTCTAATCCGCCGAAGAGATATTGGCCAGAAGTAGGCGTGTCTAAACAACCGAGGATGTTCATGCAAGTGGATTTGCCGGAGCCGCTTGGCCCCATGATTGAGACGAAGTCCTCTTTGGCAATATCCAAATCCACCCCGTGCAGGGCATAGGTCAAGGCATCACCAATACCATACGCCTTGGTGATGCCACGCAGTCGGATGAACGGCGGCTTGGCGTTTTCTGCGGTTTCGGTCATTTCTGCCGTCCAGAGTTGACAATGCCAGTGATGACTAAATCGCCGCGCCTGATCTCTCCTTCTACTATTTCCGCACTGCTACCGTCATTTAAGCCGATTTTAACCGATATCTGCTGAGGCTGCCCGTTTTTGCCCAACTTCCAGACCTGTTGCGGGTCTTTACTGTCCACAGTTGCGGGTGGCAGACGTTTTTCCCTCGGTAGCCGCCGAGGCATGAGCGAATCCATCAGCGATTTCTTTTGCGCCCGTTTTTCTGAAGTCTGCGGGCTAAAACGCAGGGCTGCGGTCGGCACCAACAGGGCATTTGTCGCTTTTTCCACGATAATTTCGGCGGTGGCGGTCATGCCGGGCCGTAACACCAAATCAGCATTATCAACCATCAGTACGGTCTTATAGGTGACAACTCCGCTCGTGACCGTTGCGGCAAAGCGCACCTGCCGAATTTGGGCAGAAAATTTTCGCTCAGGATAGGCATCAACAGTGAACTGCGCAGCCTGCCCTTCGCCGACTTTGCCGATGTCTGCCTCATCGACATCCACGTGCAGTTCCATTTTGGTGAGGT
>JAGIXO010000147.1 GCA_026122915.1 Candidatus Electronema nielsenii
GAAAATTAAAAAATAGATAACGACATCAAAGGTTTAAGCGTTTGTGTCGAGACGGTTTTTCAGACGATCTAAAAACTGAAATACTATACGTTCTGAGTGGCGATGCCCGCGTGGTCGGTGCCCGGCACCCAGAGGGTGTTGTCTCCGCCCTTCATGCGGTGGTAGCGGGTGAACACGTCCTGTAGCGTGTTGCTGAGGGTGTGGCCGATGTGCAGCACGCTGGTCACGTTCGGCGGCGGAATGAGACGATAAAAAAGGCCGGGAGGCAAGGGGGAGGGAAACAGCGCAGGAAATCTATGTCGCGAGTGCTACCTTTCCGACACAAGCTCCACAGCTTCTTTCAGTGAGAGATCGCGCATTGCTTGCAACGATTTTTTCGCTGCGGAGGTGCTGATGGTGGGAGAAAACTGAGCCGCTGACTCAGTCCTTCCCTTGCAGTCCGTCGAGAATGCCATTTATAAACGCTACCGCATCCGGCTCGGCGTAGCGTTTGGCGATTTCGAGGGCCTCGTTGATGGCGACGGTTGCCGGGACATCTTCGCCGTATTTCATCTCGTAGGCGGCGATACGGAGGATGTTGCGGTCGACGGCGGCCATGCGCTCCACGCGCCAGTTGTGGGAGGAGCGGGAGAGCAGGCTGTCAATGTCCTTCCGGTGGCGGCAGATGCCCGCGACGAGCTGCTCGGCGTAGGCGATGGACTTGCCATCTGCTTGAAAGGAGATAAAAAACTCCTTCAGGCGGGCCAGCAGATCCTCTTCGACGCAGGAACCTTCCTGCACGTCGTGACCGTAGAGGAATTGGAGGGCCAGTTCCCGTGATTTTCTTCGTAGTCCCATTACAGCTGACTGATAAGGCTGATCATTTCCAGAGCGGCAACAGCCACGTCCGCGCCCTTGTTGCCCGCTTTAGTACCGGCCCGCTCAATCGCCTGCTCGATGGATTCGGTGGTCAAAACCCCGAACAGCACTGGAATGCCGGTGTCCAGCATGACCTGCGCACTGCCCTTGGCGACCTCATTGGCGACAAAGTCAAAATGTGGTGTTGCGCCCCGGATGACCACGCCGACGCAGATAACCGCATCATATTTGCCGGAGCGAGCCATTTTCTGCGTGGCAAGGGGAATCTCGAATGCGCCAGGCACCCGCGCTACGTCAATATCGTCATCCTTTACGCCAGAGCGCGTCAGAATGTCCAATGCGCCTTCGAGCAGCTTTTCCGAGATGAAGGAATTGAAGCGGGAAACCACAATCCCGATTTTACGCCCGTTGCCTTGCAGACTGCCTTCGATGAAGTTTGCCATTATTTTCTGCCTTAGTGTGTTATTTTCTGGTCAATGCCGGTAAATTTTAAAGATATTCTTGCAGCTCATCTTTCGTGATGTCGCAGTCGCGGAGTATTTTTGCTAAAAGTCCCTTGCCCACAGTTTCATTTCCATGCACCGGAACAACTGTGCATCGCCCGTCGTGATGCTGAAGAAAGTGGTGGCTGCCTTTGATTCTGATCACCTCAAAACCAAATTTTCGCAGAGCCTTGAGCAGGCTACTTCCTGTCAACGAAGGAAAAGTCGTCATACGCCGACTGCTACTTTCTGTACGCCGATAAATTCATTGATGATCGGATGTTCTATTTCAAGGCAAAGCTCTATTGCCTCTTTAATCCGCTCTATCAACGTGTCGAGCGATTTGGCTTGCGTATGACAGCCACGCAGAGACGGCACCGAAGCAACAAAATAGCCGTCCTCGTCTCGTTCAATGATCACGCTGAATTCTCTCACCATGCTTCCTCCTTCTCCTCTGCCGTTAACGGGGCATCCAGCCATTCCTGATCTTCTTCGCGGAGTTGCTGCTGCAATTGTCCAGCTTGGTCAAACTGCTCTTTCCAGTCTTGCCGGGGTTTTTTATCTGTTTCGAGCAGAGATGTAGGGCTACAATTTATAAAAGTTCGATGAGTAAACGAGCTATTCTTACGCCAGTGTCATTGTATCATTATTCTTAACTGGTAATGCAAATCAAATAGAAAACTATTCTACCTTAAAGCCTCCATTATCCCGCATAGCTTCTATCCGAGAAATTTCAGATGCCGAACCTCCGGTACGAATCAATTCAATCTGTTCGTCAATTGTAATAGGTTCAAATTCTCCCAAGTAAAGACAAGCACTGTCAGATGTCCACGGCGCACCTAATCCCGGTGGAACAGGCTCATTGTAAAAGAAATGTATCCTAAGCCATCCAATTTGCATGTGCCATACGTATCCTTCCATTTTGCCATATACGCGACTATCTATACGCACTAAATCGCCGAGTCCAAGGAATCCTTCACGATAACTATCTGACATAGCAAAAAGTGATTTGTTCACAGCAAAAGCCCATCGCCATCCGGTTTCAAAATAATCAAGAGGAAGCAACTCAACAATATCACTTGGTATTTGTTGGTCAGTATTGGCCAAGCGGCATCCAAAAGCTTTAACAAAATACTTATATAAGGCTGGTGCCTTCCAGAACATATCTGTGCCGAATACTTCCTCTAACAGAATGAATCTACGCTGAAGGATAACGCTCGAATTGTTGAATAGCCAACTTTCAAATTGTTGATAAGCCTGATCCCAAGGCTGAGAAACAACGTTGTTACATCTCGAACAAATAATAGGATTATAAGTCAGCACCTTGGCAGATGCTCCTTGTATGTCTTTATATTTTTTCTCACTATGACGACAATGTACAACCCCTCCCATCTCTTTAAATGGCTGCGCACCATAGCGTCGAACAATATCAGATTTCTTGAATTTATGCTCGCGACTGTCTGCCGGTGCGCCGCACATCCAACAAGAACGGACAGATGCAGTATCTGTCATGATTGATTTCTCAGAATTATGTAGCTAAATCAAGGCTCCCCAGCCACCGGATCTTGCGGCTCGTCGCCGTACAATTCCAGCAGATGGCCCATCTTGTCGCGCTTGCAGCGGAGGTAGTCTCTGGTCTCGCATTCGCAGACCATCTCTATCGGCAAGCGAGCCACCGCCTCCAAGCCGTAGCCTTCCAGCCCGATGAGCTTTTTCGGGTTGTTGGTCAGCAGGCGCATCTTGCGCACGCCGAGATCACGGAGAATCTGCGCCCCGATGCCGTAATCGCGCAGGTCGGGCTTGAAGCCAAGATGCACATTAGCCTCGACCGTATCCATCCCTTCTTCGTCTTGTAGCTGATAGGCCCGCAGCTTGTTGACCAAACCGATGCCCCGGCCTTCTTGTCGCATATATAAAATCACGCCCGAGCCTTCCTGCTCCACCATCTGCATGGCTGCATGGAGCTGCGAGCCGCAGTCACAACGCGAAGAGCCAAACACGTCGCCGGTTAGGCATTCGGAATGCACCCGCACTAAAACTGGTTCTTCCGGGCTGATCTCGCCCTTGACCAAGGCGATGTGCTCAAAATCATCCACCTCGTTTTTATAGGCGATGATCTTGAATTCGCCCGCATGAGAAGTGGGCAGCCGCGCCTCTGCCACCCGATGCACCAGCACGTCCTCGCGCAGGCGGTAGGCGACCAAATCAGCGACCGTGGCGATTTTCAGGCCGTGCTTTTCCGCGAAAATCTCCAAATCCGGCATCCGGGCCATGGTGCCGTCATCCTTCATAATCTCGCAGATGACACCCGCTGTCCGCAGCCCGGCAAGGCGGGCTAAATCCACCGAGCCT
The DNA here is from genome assembly GCA_026122915.1 of Candidatus Electronema nielsenii. Classification (GTDB taxonomy): domain Bacteria; phylum Desulfobacterota; class Desulfobulbia; order Desulfobulbales; family Desulfobulbaceae; genus Electronema; species Electronema nielsenii. Next base: position 3,693 of record JAGIXO010000147.1, read on the forward strand.
TCAG
>JAGIXO010000148.1 GCA_026122915.1 Candidatus Electronema nielsenii
TTTGGATGTGGGGATGTAGTGGAGGGCGAGGCGTAGATTGAAACAAACTGGCTAAATGAGCTTCTCAACTAATCTGTAAACTGTTGTGCCGATGGTTCGGGGCCAATCTGCGCATGGAGGTTTATCGCGCAGTTTAGCCCGACCAACGGCATCACCAACGCTGGCTTGGGTAAATTTTCGGATATAGCCAAAGCAAGATAATTTGAACCGTCGTATCTGTCATTCCGAGCAACGCGAGGAATCTCACGCCAAGGGTGACGAGAAGATTCTCGCGTTGCTCGGAATGACAGATACGACGGTTCAATTTATGCTGCTTCAGCTATATTACGTGAAAACAATGTTTTTTCTTGACGATAGAGATGGGAAAAAGTATTCTATAAGGTTTCCATGCTCGTTGTCTCCATCCGTTTGTCTCTTTTTTTAATTTATTAAATTGCTTGAGGATTTGTTATGAGTGCCTTTGTGAATCGCATGTTGCTTTGCGCTTGCATGACTTTTGCCCTTTCTTTAACTGGCTGCGGACCTAAGCCCGTAGAACCGTACAGTAAACCAGCTAAGAGCGGAAACTCCACCTTTTCTGATCCCGATTCAGGTATAGCAGCAGACGATGGCACTGTTGCTGACACCGGTACCGGCACTCCCGGTGATTATGCCGCCTTGGATAACCTGCCCTCCTCACCGGGAGGAATGGCGGCTGATATTCAAAATTCTCCGAATGCAGCTCCTGCTGTAGAAGCTTTGAACGAGGGAAGCGGTGTATCCCAAAAGGCTTCTGGCTTTACGGATAACGAATCCGCTGATTACAAACGCAAGAATGGCCGTTCGTCCCCTCAGATGAAGTCCATTTATTACGATTTCGACCAATCTGCGGTACGTAACGATCAAGTTGCTAAGATGGAAGCGAATGCCAAGCATCTGAAGAAGAATGTCGGCAGCAGAGTAATCGTTGAAGGCAACTGTGACGAGCGCGGCACCAAAGAGTACAACTTAGCCTTGGGTGAACGCCGGGCAATGGCCGCCAAAAAGTATCTGATCAACTTAGGCGTTGAGGCAGGCAGAGTTAGAACCATGTCTTTTGGTGAAGAGCGTCCGCTGTTCCCTGGCACCGAGGAGTCTGACTACGAGCTGAACCGTCGCTCCGACTTCGTGCTGGAGTAATCTTTTCCTCCGCCGTCTGTACATCTGCTGTTTCCACTGCTCAGTCTGATCTTCAGATTGGGCAGTTTTTTTTGCTCCTGCTCACTGCATCTTCCAGTTTACTTCTGAAAAGCTGCATGGTAGGTATCAAGCACCATGCTTCCCATTCATAACCAACTCTCCTGCCCCAATCACGGCAGCACCGCTCTGCGCATAGCCCGGCTTCAGGCGGAACAGCAGCAGAGCATCTGCTGCATCATCCCGACAGACGAGCTGCTGGAGCCTTTGGCGCGAGACATCAGCCTGTTTACCAGCACACCGGTGCTGCTGTATCCGGCCTTTGAGATACCACCCTACGCCCGCCTTAGTCCTGATCCAACCACCACTGCTGCCCGCATCGCCGCGCTCCATTTCCTGCACGAGCGCAATCAGCCCGGCATTATCTTAGCCTCAGCAGAAGCAGTGCTGCGGCGGGTGCTGCCCGGCCCGCTTCTCAGCGGTAGCTGCGAGTTAGTCATGGCCGGGGAAGACACCGACCGTGAATGGCTGATTGCAGCCTTGCTCGGCAACGGTTATCAGCATTGCGAGCTGGTGCAGCAGCCCGGTGATCTGGCGGGGCGCGGCGGCATTGTCGATTGCTTTCCCCCGTCTTTCCGGCCTGCCCTTGAGGGCAAGTTCCTGCGTCTCGCCTTCAAGGGTGACACGGTCAAATCCATCCGGGCTGTTGATCCACTCACCCAGCGTTCCGAGGAGGAACTGGACGAGGCGATTCTTCTGCCTGCCTCAGACATCCTCTTTCCTCGCCAAGCAGCTGCCTTGGCGCAATGGCAGGAGGAGCTGGCTCATCGGGCTGAGGCTTTTGGTTTTACCGACACCACAGCTCTTCAGCAGCTCCGAGAGCAGCACCGCTTTCCCGGCATCGAATTTCTTTTGCCCCTGATCTGCCCTGAGCCGCAGACCTTGTTTGACTATCTACCGACAGGCGCGGTCTGCGTGGTGCAGGATCCGCTTGCAGTACGCGAGAAAGTCGGGCTGCTTTGGGAGCGCATCGAGCACAACTTTCAGGAAGCGGATAGAGAAGGCTTTGCTCTGCCGCCGAAAAGCCTGTTCCTCAGCCCGGCAGAGCTGGAGCGGCGATTGGCAGAACGACCGCGTCTTGATCTTTGCCCAGAGCTTACACCAGACGGTCAGCAGAGCAGCGGCCATGCCCTGCTTCAGCAGGAGATTGAGCTGGAACGCAAGCAGCGGGGCGTGATCGCGCCCTTGGCCGAGCGGCTGACCAACTGGCTGCGGGCCAACGAGACAGCGATCATCGCCTGCCGCTCCAGCCTGCAAGCCGAGCATTTAGAAGAGATGCTCATAGGTTGCGGCCTGCACTCGCAGCGGGCCAAGACTCCCTTGGTTCTGAGCGATTGCCCGCGCGGTGTCCTGCTCCTCGTCGAACACCCGCTCTCGCAGGGCTTTGATCTGCCAGACGAAGGTCTGCATATCCTTTCCGCAGGCGAGCTGTTCAGTGAAAAACGGCTTGGCCCAAGCTCGCGCAGAAAGGGCCGTACCGCCCAGAGAGAGCAGCTATCACTGGAGGACATCGCGGTCGGCGAAACAGCTGTCCACCGTGATCATGGTTTAGCCAGCTTTCAGGGCTTGGTCAACATGGACTTTGCCGGACAGCGCGGCGACTTCCTCCTGCTAGAGTTTCTCGGCAACGACCGCCTCTATGTCCCTGTAGATCAGCTCCACTTGGTCAGCCGCTACCAGGGCCTCAGTGAAGATCAACCCAAACTGGACAAGCTCGGCTCCTCGCGCTGGCAGACGGCCAAGCGCAAAGTGACGGAGGCGGTCTGGCAGAAGGCGCAGGAGCTTTTGGACATCTACGCCCGCCGGGAAATGCGCCAAGGCCACAGCTTCCAGCCGCAGGTAGATTGTACAAGGAGCTGGCTGAATCGTTTCCTTATGATGAGACGGAGGGACAGGCCGCCGCGATTGACGATGTGCTGCGCGACCTGCTGGCCCCGAAGCCGATGGACAGGCTCGTCTGTGGCGACGTTGGCTATGGCAAGACCGAAGTGGCGGTGCGGGCGGCCTGCAAGGTGATTGAGGACGGCTTTCAGGTTGCGGTCTTAGTGCCGACCACGGTGCTGGCCGAGCAGCACGCGGCCACCTTCCGCGAACGTTTTGCTGGCTTCAACATCAAGGTGGCCTGCACCAGCCGCTTCCGCAGCACCAAAGAGCAGAAGCAGATTGTCGAGGGCCTCAAAGCTGGGCAGATCAACCTGATTGTTGGCACGCACCGGCTGCTCTCGGACAGCATATCCTTCCATAAGCTCGGCCTGCTGATTGTGGATGAGGAGCACCGCTTCGGGGTTTCGCACAAAGAGCGGCTCAAGCGGCTGCGGGCCAATATTGATGTACTGACGCTGACAGCCACGCCCATTCCCCGCACCCTCCAGATG
>JAGIXO010000149.1 GCA_026122915.1 Candidatus Electronema nielsenii
AAAAAGAACTGGGCGAGCTAAGACAAGAAAAAGTACCGAAAACACACCCGTATAACCAAGACCAAAAGATAACAATCCATATACCAAGACAGCGCCACAAAAAATAAGAACGGCAATAGTTGCTATGGAATAACCTAATATGCCATTAAATTCTGGTAAACAGCGAACTAAATAACCCCAGATTACATTGGAAAATATTAAATGAGGTGATCCAAAAGCAGCTATGCCGTAGCCATGAGCAACCATCGACATTCCAGCATCATCATTAGTTTCCCACCGTGGCTCAAGAAAACTATAAAGAACAATTACGAAGAAAAATGAAGCAACTAATGATCCCAACATGAGGCGGCAGTTAGATTTATCACGTTTATTGAGGAATATATTTCTTAACATGTTTAACGATATTACTGTTGTGTGGTGTTTGTTGCAGGTCGCCGATGTTCAATGTAGGCAATCACGCCAGCCGCAATCTGTTCGGCAAGAGCTTGAAGATATTTATCATCCTTGAGTAACGCAGCCTCATCCTTGTTGCTGATGAAGGAAATTTCCGACAACGCGGCAGGCATCTGCGCACCGATCAGCACGTAGAACGGTGCCTTTTTAACCCCCAGACTCTTGATCTTATACTGGCGCAGTCCATCTGCCATACTGGTTTGAATAAATTCCGCCAACAGGGAAGATTCGTCAATCTTTGTATTCTTCATCAAATCAGCCAAGATGCCTTGCATTTCACTCATGCTGCGCGAGGAAGTGGCATTCTCCAAGGCCGCAACCCGCATAGCCTCTGGGTTAGCAGCTAAGTTGAGGTAGAAGGTTTCCACGCCTTTTACCCAAGGTTTGGGATGAGCGTTGACGTGGATGGATAAAAAGAGGTCTGCCCCTTTGGTGTTGGCGATGGCAGTGCGCTCCTCCAGCGCGATAAAAACATCCTTATCTCGCGTCAGCGGTACCTCGTACTTTTCTTTTTCAAGCAGCGTCTTCACCCGCTTGGCCACATCCAAGACAATGTCTTTCTCTTGCAGACCAAAGCCTGTTGCGCCACTGTCTTTACCGCCGTGGCCAGGGTCAATCATGATTCGCCGAATGCTCAAACCCAGCTGCTGGGCTAACGTCAAATCGTGCTGATCTGCACCCACAGGCTTAATCTGGAGCTTTTTCTTGACTGCCGTCGCTTTGGCTTGTTTCTCCTGCTCGGTCAACTTTTGCTGTGCGCTATCCGCTAACGTATTTTCATCCTTTTCAAGAGGTCGGACATCCACCACCACTCGGAACGGATCGTTGAGACTGAAGATTTTACAGTCAGCAGCATCAGCCAGCTCCAAAGACACCCGAACGGTTTCTGCATCAGTTTGCTCGGCGCGAATGCTTTTGACTAAGCCATTTTCTACCGCAATCAGCGTGCGAAGTTCCGGTGCAACGTGGCTTTGCTTGAATTCAAGGCGCAGCTGTCTCGGATGTCCGCTGTTTTTATCTGGTAGTTCGGCGTGATAGAACACTGTACCAGATGCGCTCACCGCTACCCGACTATAACTATCGGATGACCAATGTTGAATCGGCAACAACTCGGTTAAAGCTGGTTTCGGCTCTTCTTTTTTATCCGGCAAGGTAGGTGTAGGTAGAAATGAACCCATTGCCGGAAGAGGAGCTTTCTTTGCTGCTCCGCTCTTTATCTCAATTTTGACAGGAAGAGGCTGTAGTTTCGGTGGTTCAGGTTTAGACACAAATGGAGCAACGACCACCTGTGGAGGGGGTTTAGGTGTGGGAGGTGCGGGCTTTTCCGGTTCTAACGAGGCAATTTTTAAAGCTGAGACAACAATTTTGCTTTGCTCCACCTGCTTTTCTGCTGACGAGGATGCTTTTTCTTTTTCCGGCAGAGGTGGTGAAGCAACCTGCATTTTCGGCGGTTCTATCTTAGGCGCGGAAAGAGCGATTACTGGCGGCGGAACTGGTTTGGGTAAGTCAAGTTTTGGTGCAACTTGCACAGCTGCCTTGGGTGTTACAACAGCCTTTTCTTCCTCATCGTTGCCAAAGAACGGAAAACTCAGGTCAGGAAAGCTGATCTCCGCCAATAACGATTTCTTCGGTTCGTTATCCTTCACCGCAGCAGCGGCTTTAGGTGGCGGAGTGACAGAAAGAGGCACTGTGATCTTCTCCGGCGGCTTCTTTGTTGGCACAGGCGGAATGTTCACCTTAACCTGCGGCATCGCAAAAGTTATCTGCTGCCGCGCGGGTTTTTCTGGCTCTTTCGCCACTGGAATAGAGGAAACAGCGGGCTTGGTCACCGGTTTAAGCAGAGCTGGAGCTGGCTTACTGGCTTCTGCAACAACAGGCTGAGGCTGTGAGGTTTTAGGCGCAGGTGACGGCGGAGTTTCGAGCAGCTCCTCATACAAGGCCAGCACCATTTTCTCCTTCTCCTGCGGCTTTTGCTTCACTTTCACTGCCGGTGCTGTCGAGGTAGATGCAGACGACGGCTGCTTAGGTTTCCTCCCTTGTTTGCGGGCGGTTAATGATTCAGCAATGACAATCAGCTGCCGAAGTTGCTCCTCAGCCTGCGCTTTTCTACTGCTGAGAGGGTAGCTTTGCACTATCTTATAATACGTCTTCGCTGCACCTCTGAGATTGCCGTGAAGCTGCTCAATCTGAGCCAAGGCATAGAGGGCTTCCGCCGCTTCGCCACTCTGTGAAAATAACGAAACCACATTGCTGAACAAGGCCGTGGCTTGATCCAAATCAGCAGGCTGATGGAACCGCTGGTGCATGGTTTGATACAGACGGGCAGTAAGGTGCAGCGCAGAGGAAGCGATCCGACTTTGCGGGTTTTTTCGATACAGTTGCTCCAATTTCTGAATGACCTGAAGCCATTCCTCACGCTTTCCGCCTGTAGATGGATTCCTCAGCAGTCGGTGACATTGGTCGGCAACCTTCTGATATTCAGCATCTACAGTAATAGTTGCTGCGGAGCTTGTCGTCTTTTCGACCGCTACGGCAAACATACTGCTCAGAAGTAACGCCAGCAGCAGGCAGAAACTGGCCCAGAAACGCAGAATAGGGCTGTGCAGCAGGCGGGCAGGAGACATGCGTTGTGTCAGCGGAGGCAGAATATTGAGTACAAAAAGACAAGAAGATCAGCGCGGCGGCGGGCTGCTTGTCCGCATCGGTCGTGTCAATTATACCTTATTGCCTTGCTGGTGCAAATGAATTGTCGGAAGGACAGTGAAGGGGGAAGCGGAGCGTCAGGTCGTGAGCGTTTAATCCAATTTGTGCGAATTAATTAGACCGCCTGCACGTGTCAAGAGGAATGTTGGCAGGATGGATTGAAAAGCTACGAGCGCAGCGATGTACGAGTGATGATTTGTAGCAAAGAGGAGTCACCGCGCTTTCAGTACCTTGGCATGAGCAAGGAGGTCAGGTTCCTCTATGGCCTGTTAACACTATCTGATTGCGATCACAATCAAGGCGAAAACGACAAAGCCTATGAACATGACATCCAGTTTGTCAAACCAA
>JAGIXO010000015.1 GCA_026122915.1 Candidatus Electronema nielsenii
GCCTCCCGTCTCCCACAAGAACATCGGTCGTTCCCGGAAAAATGTATCGGTCGTTGTTTGGAGAAAACATCGAGCGATGTTTTTAAATTTAACGGCCGATGTTTTGTAAAACAACGACCGTAGATTGGACCAAACAACGACCGATGTTTATAAATTTAACGGTCGATGTTTAAACCATTTTACGGTGGTACTTTTAAAAAAAGAACGGCGGTGCTTTTTTCGGGGCAGCAGGCGGCAGCAGGGCGGTTTGAGCGGCGAAACCCTTTGTCCTTTTCAAGGGAACGCAGTATAATTCGGCTGCGGAAAAGACAAAGACAGCCGTCTTGTGCCGCAGACAGCATTTCCAACAATCAATCAGTCTGAACTTCAGGGAGTCTGTATGGCAACGCCTTCCACATTGGCGATGATTTTGGCCGGAGGCCGCGTTGATGAACTGGGTGTACTCACCCATTATCGTCCCAAATCAGCTGTCCCCTTTGGCGGCTTCGCCCGGGTGATCGATTTCCCCCTGAGCAATTTGATGCGTTCTGGCATTGAGCGCATCGCTATCCTCAGTCAATACCGCTCCTATTCTTTGATCAACCACATCGGCACCGGTGCCGCTTGGGACATGATCGGCAGGAACCGGGGCATCTTCATCCTGCCGCCGTTCAAAGATTACTACAATCCGCACTGGTATCGCGGCACTGCGGACGCAGTCTATCAGAACCTTGATTTTGTCCGCCACAACAAGCCGGAGGAAATCCTCATCCTCTCCGGTGATCATATTTATGAAATGGATTATCGGCACTTGATTCGTTTTCATCATGAGCAAGATGCGGATCTAACAGCCGCCTTTATCAAGGTGGAAAAAAAGAACGCGGCTGGGCGCTTTGGTGTGGCGGAAATTGCTGATGATCATGCCGAGGGCGGCCGGTTGCTTTCCTATGAAGAAAAACCGGCAGAACCTAAGGGTGAATGGGCCTCACTCACCGTGCTGTGCTTCAAGCCGCAGGTGCTTTGCGCGATCTTGAAAGAAAATCAAGCAAGCAGTTCTTACGAATTTGGCCGCGACATCATCCCGATGATGGTAGAACGGGGCATGAAGGTTTTAGGCTATAAATTCAATGGGTATTGGGGCTACACGCGCACCGTGGATGAATATTGGCAAACCTCGATGGACCTGCTCGGCGAGAATCCGCTGATTGACATGGAAAAATGGGGCCTGCGCACGAACTTGGAGCATCGCGGCATCCGCGACTGCCAGCCGCTCAAGGTTGGGCCGGATGGTGTACTTGACAATTCGATGGCCTACAACGGCTGTATCGTTGAGGGTAAAGTGCGAAATTCCATTCTTTTTCCCGGTGTGCGTGTAGAAAAAGGCGCAGAAGTTAATGGCTCGATTCTCTTCTTTAACACCGTAGTCAAAGAGGGTTGCACATTGGAACGAGTGGTAAGCGATGTTAATACCGCCTTTGGCTGCAATGTTCAGGCTGGTTCCTGTACTGGAGGCGTGACGGTGATCGGCTGGAACAACCACGTACCCGACGGCATGGTCATCGGCGGCGGCTGCACGGTCGCGCCGGAAATAGCAGATGGCAAATGGCCGCAGCAAGGGCTTGCTGATCTGGAGGAACTGCGATGAGAGACGTAAACGACGCATTAGTGCTGTTGCTGGCGGGTGGCATTGGTAGCCGCCTGAACATTCTGGTCGGCCATCGGGCGAAACCAGCTGTCCCCTTTGGCGGTCTGTACCGAATTATCGATTTTTCCCTGTCCAACGTGATGAATGCTGGCCTGAGCAAGGTTGGCGTACTCACCCAGTACAAGCCGCTCTCGCTGATGCGACATATCCAGAACGGCCAGGCGTGGGACTTCACAGGCCGCAGCCGGGGCGTGGAGATACTGCCGCCGCGCACCGGTGAGAAGGATTCCGACTGGTATAAGGGCACGGCAGACGCGATCCGGCAGAACATTGACTTCATCAAGGCCAATCCTTCCGAGCAGATCGTCATCCTTTCTGGTGATCACATCTACCGGATGGATCTCAACGACATGATCGCCTGCCACCGGGCGAAAAAGGCGGGCATCACCATCGGCATGATGGTTGTGCCGATGAGCGAAATTCATCAATTCGGGGCCGGAATTGTTGATGAGGACAACCGAATTGTCGATTGGGAGGAAAAACCCAAGGTAGCCCGTACCAATCTGGCTTCGATGGGCATTTACGTCTTTGACACCGAGTACTTGCTGGCCATGCTAACCCGCGACCGCAAAGAGATTGACTTCGGGATGCACATCATCCCCAAGGCGATTGAGGAACGACAGGTCTTCGCCTATCCCTTCTACGGCTACTGGCGCGATGTCGGCACCATTCAGGCCTACTGGGACGCAAACATGGACATCATCCGCCCGGATTCCGGCATCTCGCCGGAGGCGTGGGGGATCAGGCCGAACATTGAGACCAAGCGGCGGATGATGGACCGCGCTCCGGCCCGCTTCGCCGCTGGTTGCACGGTGCAGTCCTCGCTGATCGCCGCAGGCTGCGTGATCGAAGGCACGGTAATCAACTCTGTCCTCTCGCCCGGTGTCGTGGTAAAGAAAGGTGCGGTCGTCCGTGATTCGGTTCTTTTTGAAGATGCGCTGATTGAGGCAGGTGCGGAGGTAGATTTAGTCGTGGCAGACAAGCGCATTCATGTCGGCAAAGGTGCGGTTATTGGCTGCGGCGACGCGGAGGCGAAAAAGATCATCAACAAGGAATTTCCGACGCACCTCTACAGCGGCATCACCTTGGTCGGCAAGGAAGCGCGGATACCTGAAGGCATGAAAATAGGCCGGAATTGCATTGTTCAGCCGGGATATAGCCTCAAGGAAGCAGTGCTGCCGGAAGAGTGCCGCCACGGTGCGGTCTATTCCGCCGTCTGAACGCAGAAAGACTTTGCTTTTGCCATAGTTTCAGGTAAAATCGGCCCAATGCTGTTTACCGCGCCCGTAGCTCAGGTGGATAGAGCACCAGATTCCTAATCTGGGTGCCGCAGGTTCAAATCCTGCCGGGCGCACCAGACAGAACAGCGGCTAATTTCATTATGCGGGCAGTTCTGTCCGCCTTTCATTCTGTAATTAATTTGACGCGACGCATTTCTCTTTTCTGCAAAAATACAAATTGGAGTAGTACATGAAGGCTGTGCAGCAAAAAAAACGGATATTAGTCACCGGCGGAGCTGGTTTTCTTGGCTCACATCTTTGCGAAAGACTGCTGGCCGACGGTCATGAAGTCATCTGTTTAGATAATTACTTTACCGGTACCAAACAAAATATTCTCGGCTTGTTGAACAATCCATATTTTGAGTTAATCCGCCATGATGTAACCTTTCCGCTTTACATCGAGGTGGATGAGATTTATAATCTCGCCTGCCCGGCCTCACCCATTCATTATCAATTCGACCCAGTGCAGACTACCAAAACCTCGGTGCATGGGGCAATCAACATGCTGGGCTTGGCCAAACGAGTGAAGGCGAAAATATTTCAGGCTTCCACTTCCGAAGTGTACGGCGATCCACAGGTGCATCCGCAGCCGGAATCCTACTGGGGCCACGTGAATCCAAACGGCACTCGCTCCTGTTATGACGAAGGCAAGCGTTGTGCCGAGACTTTATTTTTCGACTACCACCGCCAGCATAAATTACGGATTAAGGTAGCCCGAATTTTTAACACCTACGGCCCGCGTATGCACCCCAACGACGGGCGGGTGGTGTCTAATTTCATCGTTCAAGCCTTGCTTGGCCAGCCAATCACTATTTACGGCGACGGTTCACAATCGCGTTCATTTTGTTATGTTGATGAACTGATTGAGGCTTTTATTCGCTTAATGGCGACGGATGATGATTTCGTTGGTCCGGTCAACACCGGCAATCCGAGTGAATTCACGATCCTTCAGTTGGCAGAAACAGTGCTTGAGCTGACTAACTCCAAATCAGAGCTGATTTTCAAGCCGCTGCCGCAGGATGATCCACGCCAGCGACGACCTGATATTACATTAGCCAAGGAAAAGTTGGGCTGGGAACCTAAGATTTCCCTACGCGAAGGTCTTTTGCCAACTATTGCTTACTTTGCCAATTTCCTCAAAGAACAAAAATGAAGACAGCTCTGATCACTGGAGTTACCGGCCAAGACGGCGCATATCTTGCCGAATTTTTGCTTGAAAAAGGCTATATGGTGCATGGCCTCAAGCGCCGTTCCTCGCTCTTCAACACTGACCGGGTGGATCATCTGTATCAAGACCCTCACGAGCAGGATGTCCGTTTTAAACTCCATCATGGTGACTTGACGGATTCGACCAATTTGATCAGAATTGTTCAAGAAGTGCAGCCAGATGAAATTTACAATCTGGCTGCGCAGAGCCATGTAGCGGTTTCCTTTGAAGCCCCGGAATACACCGCCAACAGCGATGCGCTGGGCACTTTGCGCCTACTGGAGGCAATCCGCATTCTTAGTTTGGAAAGCAAAACCCGCTTTTATCAGGCTTCGACCTCGGAGCTTTTCGGTAAGGTACAAGAAATTCCGCAGACCGAGAAAACACCGTTTTATCCCCGCTCGCCTTACGGGGTTGCCAAGTTATATTCGTACTGGATCACGGTGAATTACCGTGAAGCCTACAACATGTATTGCTGCAACGGTATTCTCTTTAATCACGAGTCGCCGATACGGGGCGAGACTTTTGTCACCCGCAAAATCACCAGAGCTTTGGCGCGGATCAAGCTGGGCTTGCAGGATGCGCTTTTTCTTGGCAATCTCAATTCGTTGCGCGATTGGGGTCACGCCAAGGACTATGTGCGGATGCAATGGCTGATGCTTCAGCAGGAACAGCCGGAGGATTTCGTCATCGCCACCGGTGTGCAGCATTCGGTGCGGGAGTTTGTCGAGATTGCCGCCGAAGAGCTGGGGATGAGCATTGCTTGGCAGGGCAGCGGGCTGGAGGAAATCGGCATTGAGCGCAAGAGTGGCAAGACTATTGTTCGCATTGACCCGCGCTATTTTCGTCCGACAGAGGTCGAGACTCTGCTCGGCGATCCCTCCAAAGCCAAGGAAAAGCTGGGCTGGGAACCGAAGATCAGCTTTGAGGAATTAGTGCGTGAAATGATTGTTGCTGATCTGAGAATTGCGGAACGGGATCAGATCGTTCGCCAGCAGGGGTATAAGACGTATAATTATTTTGAGTGATTCAGTAAAAGTGGGAACGAAGCATACAATCATCAATGGAGACAGTCGGCAGATGAACCTACTGCATGATGAATCCGTGCATCTGATTGTCACTTCTCCACCGTATTGGCAGCTCAAAGATTACGGAACCGAAGATCAGATTGGTTATAACGACAGCTATGAAAGTTATATCAACAATCTTAATCTTGTTTGGCATGAATGTCATCGGGTTTTGCATTCTGGATGCAGGCTCTGTATCAATATTGGCGATCAATTTGCGCGGTCTGTATATTATGGCCGGTATAAGGTGATTCCTATACGAACGGAAATCATCAAATTTTGCGAAATCATTGGTTTTGATTACATGGGGGCCATCATTTGGCAGAAGGCAACGACAACAAATACTACTGGTGGGGCTGTTATCATGGGAAGTTTTCCATACCCACGTAACGGTATTGTAAAAATTGATTATGAATTTATTCTGATTTTCAAAAAACAGGGAACTGCACCAAAGCCAAGCAAAGAGCAGAAAGAACGTTCTGTACTCAATAAAGAAGAATGGAATAAGTGCTTTGCAGGGCATTGGAATTTTGCTGGTGCAAAGCAGGACGGACATCTTGCCATGTTTCCTGAAGAGCTACCTGCGAGATTGATTAAAATGTTTAGCTTTGTTGATGAAACTGTGCTGGACCCTTTTCTTGGCAGCGGGACAACTTCATTGGCTGCCAAAAAATTGATGAGAAACTCTGTCGGTTATGAAATAAATAATGAATTTATAGAAATAATCAAGCAAAAATTAAATACATATCAAAGCGATCTTGCGGGAACTGAATATAAATTTTTGACCGGTGAGTCAAAAACAGATATAGCAGAGTCAATTCTTGGTTTGCCTTATATTTTTCAAGACCCACATATATTAGATGCGAACGTAGATCAGAAGAAAAAACAGTTCGGTTCAAAAATTGACAAGAATAGCCAAGACCGTGAAGAATATTTTTCGGTAAAAGATATTCTTAGTCCTGTATTATTGCGGCTTGATAACAATAAAATTGTTCGGCTTGCAGGGATAAAAGAAAGAAATTCGGCGCGGGATCAAGCAGTAACTTTTCTGAAAGAAAAAACGAAACGCCAGAAGGTCTTTCTCAAGTTCGAGAAAGAGAAATACGACAGTGAAAATAATTTACTTTGTTATTTGTATTTAAAAAACAAGACGTTTATTAACGCGCATCTGCTTAAGCAGAATCTTGTCGATGTTGATCTTGAAAGTTGTTTTAAATATAAAAATAAATTTATAAAAATAGTGGATAATATTGATGGTTGATTCAGTAAAATTTTCGATGGAATTCGGAAAAAAGGAAAAAGTCCTCAACTATGCTTGCCAAACCTATCAATTATCAAGACCGAATAAGGTTGGCGCAGTGATGGCATTGATCAGAGAATGTCAACCAAAAACAGTCCACGAATGGGAAGAGTGGTATTTTCAAAATGCTTGCACCTTCGCGAAAAATCCAAATAAGATAACCAAGGATTCTTTGCATGAACTTGGAGAAAGGCTCTACGAAAAGATCACCCAAATAGTTATTCCTGAATGGCAGGCAGCATTCAGTCAACTCACACTTCAAGACTGCATTGATTATATTTATAATTTGACGATTAACAGAACATTTGACGGCTTCGTGCGTGAAAAATCCGTAGTCAATGATGGATTAGCAAAATATTTTCCGCAGTTAACTTTTGAAGAAAGCGACCCGCAGCTTGATCATGCAGGTGATGTTGATTATGTAGCAAAAGTCGGCAACAAAGCATTCGGAATTCAAATCAAACCGGTTACTGCCAAAGCAAATTTCGGCAATTACTCACCCAGCGAGAGGATGAAGGCAAGTTTCAAAGATTTTGAGGAGCAATACGGCGGCAGAGTATTCATTGTCTTCAGCTCAAAAGGGGAAATCGCCAACAAAGAAATTGTTGAGGAAATAAAAAATGAGATTGAGCGACTGAATGCCTTTTCTGAATAAAACTATGTCATCTTTTTGCAACTCGCAGTCAAAAATCTATGTCGCAGGTCATCGTGGTTTAGTCGGCAACGCAATCTGTAAGGCACTTGCCCAAGCAGGATGCACCAATCTGCTGACTCGAACTCATGCTGAACTGGATTTGACCGACCAAGGTGCCGTGCGTCGCTTTTTTATTGAAGAGCAGCCGGAATACATCTTTCTTGCCGCTGCTAAAGTCGGCGGCATTCATGCCAATGACAGCAGTCCGGCGGATTTTATTCGCGACAATCTGCTGATTCAAACTAACATTATTGATGCAGCTTGGCTGCAGGGCGCAAAAAAGTTGCTTTTTCTCGGTTCGTCGTGCATTTATCCCAAATTTGCGCCACAGCCAATGAAAGAAGAGCATCTGCTCACCGGCCCGTTGGAGCCAACTAATGAGTGGTACGCTGTGGCTAAAATTGCAGGCATTAAGATGTGTCAAGCCTACCGCAAGCAACACGGCTTTGATGCCATTAGCCTGATGCCAACAAATCTTTACGGGCCTGGTGATAATTTTGATCTGCATAGCTCACATGTTCTGCCTGCATTGATTAGAAAATTCCACGAGGCGAAGATCAACGATTTGCCAGAGGTAGAAATTTGGGGAACTGGTACGCCGAAGCGGGAATTTCTTCATGTTGATGATTTGTCCTCTGCCTGCCTTTTCCTGATGGACAATTACAGTAGCGCAGAAATCATCAATGTCGGCTCTGGGCAGGAAGTCACTATTGCTGAATTGGCGGCAATGGTCAGGGAAATTGTCGGTTTTCACGGAAAAATTCAATATAATGCCGTCATGCCAGACGGTACGCCCCGTAAATTGCTGGACGTAGCGAAACTTTTCGCCTTGGGCTGGAAAAGCCAAATCATTCTTCGGGATGGTATAGCAGAGACGTATTCATGGTTTTTGCAAAATGCGCTCTTGGCGCGAAGATGAAAGAGTAGTCGACAGAAAAAAATGCGTAGTACGTTTTATCTCCTTGGTATTTCAGCATATTGCCACGACAGCGCGATAGAGGCAATTGTTCACTTTTTTGGTGACACGTGGGCGAAGATGGCTGCGCAGAAAATTACCTTCTTTGGCAATAACGGACGGAAAACGTCATGAAAAAGCTGATAACGATTTTGTTGTACTGTATCTTTTTGGTTCTGCTGGCGGAATTCGGTGTTGGCTGGCTTGGTTACAGGATTACTCAGGGAAAAGCGTATTCGTATGATGAACTCAAAGAGGAGCGTCTTGCTCTTATTGCAACCAATGCTGTTCCAGAACGCGCTGCCTCAGATATAGATCAGCAGTGGATGAAAAAATCAAAAAAGAGCCGACGCACTGAAATATTGCATCCGTATCTTGGTTTTGTGATAGATTCTCATGACAATGAATGCCCTGACGTTGGTTTTTGTGATGACCGGATGCGGGGATATAAAAAGATGCTCCAAGGGCGCGATTTTCCAGAGCCTGATCCGAAACGGGTGATAATTGCCGTCACAGGAGGGTCTGTTGCCTACGGTGTTGCCAACAACTCAAGCAGCGGCAAGCTGGAGCAGGCTCTGGCGACTATTCCAGCCTTGAAGGGCAAAGAAATTATTGTTTATACGTTTGCGCTTGGCGGCTACAAGCAGCCGCAGCAGCTATTTACAGTTGGATATTACTTGGCTCTGGGCGCACATTTTGACATGATCATCAATATCGACGGATTTAATGACATCGTTTTGCCGCAGGCTGAAAACATTCCTTTTGGCACAAATCCATTTTTTCCAAGAGTATGGCATAACCGCATTCGCTGGGGAGGTGAAGACTATCAAGGAAAAATTCTGCAAGGATTGAAAGCTTATCTGACAGAACAGCGGACATTGATGGCAGCAAAGATGAACAGCAGCATTTTTCGCAAAAGCACATTGATGAATTTAGTCTGGAAGATTCGTGATTCTGAGATCAACAAGAGGCTTGCTGAAGATGTTACCAAGGCAGAATCAGATTATTTGAAAAATGCGAAGGATATATCTGGGAATTCTGTCATTTCAAAGTTAATTTCTGCGGGAACAAAATTTCCGCATGAAGACAAGAAAATTGTGCTTGAACAAATCGCTGAATTCTGGCGGCGGTCGTCGGAACAGATGAATGCTCTTGCTAAAACGTATCATATTCAATATTATCATTTTCTCCAGCCAAACCAATATGTCGAGAATTCAAAGCCTATGAGTGCGGATGAGAAAAAAACAGCCATTATGGAAAATCATCCCTATGCAGGTCCAGCTCGGCTGGGGTATCCTTATCTGATTGCCAAAGGCGAACTGCTCAGAAAATCAGGCATGCCGTTTCATGATCTGACTATGATGTTCAAGGACAACAACGAAGTGCTGTACCGTGATGCTTGCTGCCATTTCAACGAAAAAGGATACGATCTCATCATTGATGAAATAGCCAAGAACATCCAAGAAGACAGCAGCAATCAACAAAATCAAAAGTTATGACTTACATTCTTGGCATCTCCGCATATTACCATGACAGCGCGGCAGCATTGCTGGCTGACGGAAAAATTATTGCCGCTGCTCAAGAGGAACGCTTCACCCGCAAGAAGCATGATCCCGACTTCCCTGTCAATGCAATAAGCTACTGTCTGCGCGAAGCTGACATCACCATTGAGCAAGTCAGCGATGTGGTGTTCTACGACAAGCCGATGATCAAATTTGAGCGGCTGTTAGAGACTTATTTGTCCTATGCGCCGCAGGGATTCCGTTCCTTTCTTTCGGCAATGCCGGTCTGGATGAAGGAAAAGCTCTACATTAAAACCACGCTGAAAAGAGAATTAAGCAAACTGTGCGGATGTAAGCAAGCTGCTCTGCCCAATTTGCTGTTTTCAGAACATCATCAGGCTCATGCTGCCTCAGCATTTTTTGCCAGCCCATTCCAAAAAGCTGCGGTTTTATGCTTGGATGGTGTCGGTGAATGGGCCAGTACCTCGGCTTGGCAGGGAGACGGCAACACCTTGCAAGCGTTGTGGCAGATGGATTTTCCTCATTCCCTTGGTCTGCTTTATTCTGCCTTTACGTATTACACAGGCTTCAAGGTAAATTCTGGCGAATACAAGCTGATGGGCTTGGCTCCTTACGGTGAGTCTAAATATGTTGATCTGATTTTGAACAACCTTCTTGATCTGAAGGAAGACGGCACGTTTCGGCTGAATATGGCCTATTTCAACTACGCCACCGGCTTGACCATGACTAACGCCCGCTTTGCCGACTTGTTTGGTGCGCCTGCCCGTAAGCCGGAAGGTGCGTTGACCCAGCGGGAAATGGATATCGCCCGTTCCATCCAAGATGTGACAGAGGAGATAGTCCTCCGCTTGGCTAAGACGGTGCAGCAAGAGACTGGCGCGGAGTATTTATGTTTAGCCGGTGGAGTCGCCTTAAACTGCGTCGCCAACGGTCGTCTGCTGCGGGAAGGGCCGTTCAAGGACATCTGGATTCAGCCTGCGGCAGGGGATGCGGGCGGCGCATTGGGTGCAGCTTTAGTGGTCTGGCACGAAAAATACAAAGGTCAGCGGACGGCGGACAATGTGCATGATGCCATGTCTGGCTCGTATCTGGGGCCGCGATTTGCGGCGGCAGACATAGAATCACGCCTGAATGCCTTGGGCGCACGTTATGCAAAAATTGCCGACGAGCAGCTCATGCCCCAATTGGCCCAGCTGCTGGCTGCCGAGCAGGTGCTCGGCTGGTTCCAAGGACGGATGGAGTTTGGGCCGCGTGCGCTCGGCGGTCGCTCAATCATCGGCGATCCGCGCAGCAGCAAGATGCAGTCGGTGATGAATCTGAAGATAAAATTTCGCGAGTCGTTCCGTCCCTTTGCTCCGTCCGTGCTTGCCGAGGACGTGTCTGCCTATTTTGATCTTGACCGACCCAGCCCCTACATGCTGATCGTGGCCGATGTGAAAAAAGAGCATCGTATTCCCATGACCGAAGCGCAACAGCAGCTTTTTGGCATTGAAAAGCTGAACGTGCCTCGCTCCACTTTGCCTTCGATCACTCATGTGGACAACTCGGCCCGCATCCAGACCATCCATACGGAGACCAATCCCCGCTACCATGCCTTGGCCAGCGCGTTCAAAGAAAAAACCGGCTGTCCGGTACTGGTAAACACCTCGTTCAACGTGCGTGGCGAGCCGATTGTCTGCACCCCAGAAGATGCCTACCGCTGCTTCATGCGTACAAACATGGACTGCTTGGTGATTGAGAATTATCTGCTTCTCAAATCCGAACAGCCCAAATGGGATGATGATAAGAAATGGATGCAGGAGTTTGAGCTGGATTAACGTTCAACTGGATACCAATCAATGAACAATGCTTCTGTGAAAGAACATCCGCCAGTCTCTGAACTGCGCAACTTCGGTCTGATTCTTGCAGGCGGATTTATTCTTTTTTTTGGCCTTCTCTTCCCCCTGCTGAAAGGGAGAGGAATTCATCTGATGAGCTGGCATTGGCTACTGGCTGCTACGTTGGCACTATTCAGTTTGGTCGCGCCTCAACTGCTTGGCCCTCTGCATAGGGGATGGATGTTCTTGGGGCATATTCTCGGTTGGATCAATACCAGAATTATCTTGGGAATAGTTTTTCTGGTGATTTTTACGCCGGTCGCCTTTATTTTTAGACTGATGGGCAAAGACCCTATGCAGCGCAGCTTCGATGTGAAGCTGAAGAGTTACCGTCTTGATCCCAAACAACCAAAAACACAAAATTTGCACCGTCCTTATTGAAAGGAGAGACAACACCATGCTTGAACTTTTAAAAGACCTCTGGGGATTCCTGCGAGAGCGCAAAAAATTTTGGCTGGCTCCAATTATCTTGGTTATCGTGATGCTGGGTGCGCTGATTGTTCTTTCTGAAGGCTCTGCAATCGCTCCTTTCATTTACACGTTGTTTTAAATTGAAATGAAATTGCAGCAAGTCACGATGCAATGAACAGTCTGCTTGCCTTTTTTCGTCTGCTTTACGCCCGCCGCCAGTTGATTATTGCGATGGCAGCGCGGGAGCTGCGCGCTCAATATGTAGCCTCTTCACTTGGGCTACTGTGGACGCTGATTCACCCCATCGTAATGATTACGGTTTTTTGGTTTGTCTTCAGCGTAGGCTTCAAGACTCAGCCGCTCCATGACGTACCTTTTGTAGTCTGGCTCACCGCTGGGTTGGCCCCTTGGTATATTTTTTCTGACATTGTCAGTGGCTCTACCAATATCATTTTGGCTCATGCTCATCTGGTGAAAAAAACCATTTTCGCCTCGCAGATATTGCCGGTGGTGAAAATTCTGTCCAGCTTAGTGACACATGGAATTTTTCTCTCTGTGCTGCTGATGCTGCTGTTTTTTCAACAAATGCCTTTGAGCCTCTACTACTTGCAGTCTCTGTATTACCTCGTTTGTCTGTTGATGTTGTCACTCGGCATTGCTTGGGCCTTAGCTGCACTTAATGTTTTTGTCCGTGATGTAGCCCAGTTAGTTGCAGTTGCGCTTCAGATTGGTTTCTGGGTCACACCGATTTTTTGGGACATTAGCATGATGAGTTCAAAAATTCAGGGGCTACTCAAGCTCAATCCGGTCTATTATATCGTACAGGGCTATCGAGAATCGTTCATTACCTTTCAGCCGTTTTGGTCACATCCCTTGCACACCGCCTATTTTTGGTCAATCACCGCAGCAGCATTAGCCTGTGGCGCATATATTTTCAGAAAGCTGAAGCCTCAGTTTCCCGACGTGCTATAGAGTAAAAACATGTCTGATTTGGCTATCTCCGTCCGCAATGCAAGCAAGGTTTATGCGCTCTATAACAAGCCCGTTCATCGGCTGTTAGAAATTTTTCATCCTGCGGGCAAAAAGTACCACACCCCTTTTCGCGCCCTCGACAACATCAACTTTGAGCTGCATCAAGGCGAGGCTCTCGGTCTTATCGGGCGCAACGGCAGCGGTAAATCTTCGCTGCTTCAGCTGATTACTGGCATTCAGCAACCAACCACAGGGGCAGTGCAGGTCAATGGCCGCATTTCTGCTTTGCTGGAGTTGGGAGCAGGTTTCAACCCAGAATTCACCGGGCGCGAAAACGTTTATCTGAACACCGCTATTCAGGGGATTTCCGAAGAAGACACTGATTCTCGTTTTCAGCGGATTGCTGATTTTGCCGATATCGGCGAATTCATTGACCGCCCGGTAAAAACCTATTCCAGTGGTATGTATATCCGGTTGGCCTTTGCCGCCGCAGTCAGTGTGCAGCCGGAAATTTTGATTGTCGATGAAGCACTTGCGGTTGGTGACATTTTTTTTCAGCAGAAGTGTATGGCTCACATGAAAAAAATGATGGCAGGCTGCACTATCGTTTTAGTCAGTCATGACATGCACTCTGTGGTTAATCTCTGTAATCGGGCATTACTGCTGGAAAATGGACGAATTTCCTTTGACGGCGATCCGGTAGAGGCGGTGAGCGAATACACCAAAATTTTACATGAGGAACATTTCAGCGGTGGAAAAAAACGGGTTGAGCGTATAGAAAACACGCTGCCGACCGCTTCGGGCCTGCCAGAGGATTTTGCCGATTGGATCAAGGTACCGCAGGAAAAACGCTCCGGGGCTGAACAAGTGGCGATTGAATATTTAAGCGTCACCAGCGAAGGCAAACCGGTAAATCTGGTACAGAAAGACGATTTAATCACCATTCGGCTGCTGGTTCATGCCAAATCAGCTTTGGAGGAAATGATCTTTGGTTACAACATCAGAGATCGGGTGGGGAACGCCGTTTTTGGTGAAAATAGCCTGTGTTTGGAGCGTCCTGCCTCGTACCTTGAGGCAGGCGACAGCCTTGTGGAATATTCCTTTTCTTGGCCTGAAGTTTATCCCGATAAATACACCATTACCGTCGGCATTGGACAAGGAACGATTGCTCTTGGCCATGTCATCCAGTGCTGGGCACACAATATCGTCTCCATGACTGCTGTGACTCCAGGTCGCTCTATTCATGGAATGTTCAACAATAATCTCAATTCGTTGTCGGTTTTCCCTGCGGCGTTCAGTTGAAAATTACATTCTCATGAACATCGGTTTTTTCCTCGGCTCGCCTGGCATCAGCGGTGGTAGCTACGTTATCTATGAACACGCCTCCCGCCTGAAGCGAAAGGGCCACCGGGTCGCTATTATTACCCGACAGAATGTTAAGCCAGAAGAACACGCTTGGCACAGCTCAGCCAACGAGCTGGACTGGCTGACTGTCAAGCAGGCAAGAGCTGAACATTTTGATATCGTTCTTGCCACGTGGTGGGAGACCTTTTTTCTTCTTCGCCAGCTCAAAGCCCTCCATTACGTCTATTTTGTTCAGTCTATCGAAAGCCGTTTTTTTGATCTGCCGAATCCGCTCAATTTTCGTAATACCGAAAACCTTATCTGGCAGAAGTTGTGTGAGAAAACCTACGCCTGCACTATTCCGGTGATCACCGAAGCAGCGTGGATTCAAAAATATCTCTACCGTAATTACAATAAATGGCCGTTTTTGGTGCGTAACGGCATCCGCAAGGACATTTACACCGCTGTCGGCGAGGCAGTCGATCCTCGTAAACCGGGCCGCTTCCGTGTTTTAGTGGAAGGACCGGTGGAAATTCCCTTTAAAAATGTACCTATATCGCTCCGACTGGCACAGCGGGCCGGTGCCGATGAGGTCTGGCTGCTCACTTCCTCTGACATCAAGACGCATCCCGATGCAGATCGGGTATTTTCGCGAGTGCCAATTCACGAAACCCCAGCGGTGTATCGCTCTTGCGATTTGGTGCTGAAATTAAGTCACGTAGAAGGTATGTTCGGCCCGCCGCTCGAAATGTTCCACTGCGGCGGCACCGCTTTGGTCTATGATGTCACCGGCCATGATGAGTATATTGTTCACAACCAGAACGCCTATGTGGCGGCCACGGACGACGAAGAGCAGGTGGTGCGCTTGCTGCGGCATTTGAAAGAAAATCCGGCAGAGCTGGAGCGGCTCAAGCAAGGGGGAGCGGCAACGGCGGCGGCATGGCCAGACTGGGAAGTCTGCGCCGTCCAGTTTGAGCAGGCACTACTGGAAATTGCGGTAGAAAGACCTGCAAGCCGAAAATATCTCAGTAAATATACAAAAGCACTGCATGACACTCTGAAATCTTCTGTCAGAGCCAAAACGCAAGAAATTTTTGCCGCCCGCGAAAAGGCCGAGTGGTTGGGCAATACAGCTGACTTGCACAATTTTGTTCGTTTTTTTTGGGATAGCCAAGGAAAATTTACCGACAAAAAATCGCAGCAGCGACATTATCGCAGCGGAAAATGGGTGGAATTAACCTTTGAGCTGCGGGTCGATGAGCTGCCACTTTGGCTCAAAATTGATCCAAGCCTCCATATTGGCATTACCGAGATCGCTTCTATCACATTGCGGAATAAAACACAGAATACAGAAATCCTGACGTTTATAGAACCGGATGAATTTAGCATTATCCTCTTAACTGGTGATATAAAGTGGATTTTTCCTGAGAAGAAAAATGTTATGTTCTCTTATGGCCCACATTCTGGCTTTGTTTTGCCATCAATAGAAGCGGACAAGGTCTGTATCGGCGACCTGCTTGAATGTTCCATCAAGATGAAAGAAACTGGCATTCAGCAGTTTATTGCCGGAAAGCATGTTTGTATTGCCGACAAAATAAACCCAGATGAAGCCGAAAAGAATGTCATTCAGCTTTATTGGGACGGTGCCGGAAAATTCATTAAGAAAAAATCGCAGCAGAAATATTATTTGATTGAAGAATGGACAGAGTTTTCTTTTGAACTGTTGATTGAAGAATCTCCGCTCTGGCTTAGGTTTGATCTCAGTATTCGCACTGGAATGTTTGAAATTGACTATATCGCAGTACGGAATACGACGCAGCAGAAAGAAATAATGGCTCTCCGCAAGCAGGAAGATTTTCTATTACTTTTCCTGACCGGCGATTTAGCGTGGATTTTTCCTGAACGAAAAAATATTATATATTCTTCCGGGGCAGAGTCAACGTTGATTCTGCCTGCAATCGAGGAAGGCAGTGCGGCTCTTGGCGATTTGCTCGAAATCTCTATCAAGCTAAGAGAAAGCGGAGTGCAGCAATTTTTTGATGAGCATCCTGTTAGCTTTGCAAATGACATCAAACCGTGTGAATCTGCCTTGAGTTTTTGGCGAAAACGAATTCTACGCCAGCAATGACCACGTTCCTTGAGCATCATCCCATCAGCCAAGCCCTTGCCGCCACGCTTTTCACTTGGGCCGTTACGGCCGCCGGAGCAGCAATAGTTTTTCTGACCAAAAACGTCGATAACCGGCTGATGGATTCTATGCTCGGTTTTGCCGCTGGAGTGATGACTGCTGCGAGCTTCTGGTCTTTGCTTGCCCCAGGAATCGCGATGGCAGAGCAGATGGGGCAGATTCCTTGGCTGACAGCGGCGGTCGGCTTCATGGGTGGTGGCATTTTCATGCGTTTGATTGATAAATTTTTGCCCCACCTGCATCCAGGATTAGAAATGGAGAAAAAGGAAGGTATTAAGACTTCACTCCAGCGCAGCACACTCTTGGTGTTGGCTATTACCTTGCACAATATCCCAGAAGGACTTGCAGTTGGGGTAGCTTTTGGTGCAGTTGCTGCTGGACTTCCTGCCGCGACCATCGGCGGAGCAATCGCTTTGGCCATTGGTATAGGCTTGCAAAATTTTCCTGAAGGCGCAGCTATTGCCCTACCATTAAGAAGAGAGGGAATGTCGCGAGGAAAAAGTTTTTTTCTCGGTCAACTTTCCGGCATGGTTGAGCCAATTGCCGCCGTTGCTGGTGCTTTATTTGTTCTGCAACTCCAGAGCATTCTGCCCTTTGCCCTCTGTTTTGCTGCTGGAGCGATGATTTTTGTGGTGGTAGAAGAGCTAATCCCAGAGTCGCAGCGGCAATATGAAAATATCGATTTAGCGACTATGGCAACTATGATAGGCTTTACCTTAATGATGATTTTAGACGTAGCCTTGAGCTGACAAATCATGAAAAAATTTCTGCTCATTTTTCTGCTTATTTTACCTATTACTGTCTCTGCCCAGCAGCTTTGCTCTCAAACCAGTAAAGAAATCGATATGCTGATTAAATTTGTGCAAACTTCTCCTTGCCGCTTCAACCGCAACGGTAGTTGGTACAGCACCAACGAAGCAGCAGAGCATATCAGTGACAAATATCACTACGCACTGGATAGAGGACTGATTCATTCTGCTGAAGATTTCATTAATGCGGCGGCGGACAAAAGTAGTCTCAGTGGAATGCCCTATAAAGTGCAATGCCAAGGCAGCAGAGTGATGCGTTCTGCGGACTGGCTGACAGCAGAACTGCGGCGCATTCGCAAACAATAAGAGATTTTCGTTATGCACAGTTTATGGAATGCAACTGAGGCCGCTGCCTGCACTGATGATCTTGCGCTGCGGGTTTATTCCTCCCGTCTGCTGGGGCGCGACCCCTCGCTGGTGTTGCACGGTGGCGGCAATACCTCGTTGAAAATTATTGAAAAAAATCTGTTCGGCGAGGATGAGGAGATTCTCTACGTCAAGGGCAGCGGTTGGGATTTAGCCAGCATCGAGGCGGCAGGTTTTGCCCCAGTGCGACTGCGGCCTATGCTCCGGCTGGCACAGCTTGACACGCTCACTGATCCGCAGATGGTTAACGAGCTGAAGACAAATCTTATTCGCGCTGATGCGCCCACGCCTTCGGTGGAGACTATTCTTCACGCCGCGCTGCCTTTTCGTTATGTGGATCACACTCACGCCGATGCGGTGGTGACGCTCTGCAATACGCCGGATGGTCTGCGGCGCATCACCGAATTATACGGCGAACTGGCGGTGATCGTACCTTACGTTATGCCCGGTTTTGATCTGGCACGTGAGGCTGGCCGCAGTTTCGCTACGCAGGCCAAGTCGCAGACCATCGGCATGGTGCTGATGAATCACGGCATTTTTTCTTTTGGCAACACGGCGCGGGAATCCTATGAGCGGATGATCCATCTGGTTGATATAGCGGAAATGTATCTGCGGGAACAGGGGGCTTGGGAATTGAACGAGCCATCCGCGCAGAAGTCGTGTTGTAATCGTCGCGAAATTGGCGAACTGCGCCATGCAATTTCGGTTAAATCGGGCAGGCCGATGATTCTCAACGTGACTGGCAGTCAACGGGGTCTTGAATTTGCTCGCCGCACTGATGGAGCTGAAATCGCTGGACGCGGCCCGGTTACGCCAGATCATGTCCTCCGTACCAAGGCTCTGCCGCTGATCGGACGGGATGTTGAAAATTATGCGGAAATCTACCGCTGTTATTTCCAAGCGCACGAGCCGTTGGCCAAGGAACGCAAAACTATGCTCGATCCAGCTCCAAGGGTAATTCTTGACTCGGAGCTGGGTCTCTGCTGCGTCGGTGGCTCGGCGGCAGAGGCAAGCATTGTCGCGGATATTTATGAACATACGATGGACTGTATTCTGCGCGCTGAACGGCTCGGCGGCTGGCAACCTCTACCGCTGGGCGATCTCTTTGCGGTGGAATACTGGGATTTGGAGCAGGCCAAGCTAAAGAAGAGCGGCAACCTGCCGGTTTTTTCCGGTGAAATTGTTCTGATCACTGGCGCGGCATCGGGCATTGGCAAAGCCTGTGTTGAGTCCTTTCTGCGACGTGGTGCTTCGGTTGTCGGGCTGGATATTTCGTCAAAAATCAGCTCGGTGTCGTCTTCGCCCGCCTTTTTGGGTTTGCAATGCGATATCACTGATGAGGTACAGATTGCAGCGGCCTTAGATCAGGCGGTGATGCGTTTCGGCGGCATAGATATGCTGGTGCTGAACGCAGGCATGTTTCCGGCCAGCAAAACTGTGGCAGAGCTGTCCTGTGAAGAATGGCGGCGCGTAATGGCGGTGAATCTTGATGCCAACCTTACTTTACTGCGCGAAACGCACCCGCTGCTCAAAACTGCGCCCGGCAAAGGCCGAGTGGTGGTGATTGGCTCCAAGAATGTACCTGCGCCCGGCCCCGGTGCTGCGGCTTATTCCGCCTCTAAGGCTGCGCTGACTCAGCTGATGCGGGTTACGGCCCTTGAGTGGGGCAAAGACGGCATCCGTATCAACGCCCTTCATCCGAATGCAATTTTTGATACCGGCATCTGGACGGATGAAATTTTGCAAGCACGGGCCAAGCATTACGGTCTAACTGTGCAAAAGTACAAAACCAATAACCTGCTGGGTGTAGAGGTACGAAGCCGCGACGTGGCTGAATTAGCTGCCGAGATGTGCGGACCGTTTTTTGCCTGCACTACTGCGGCCCAGCTGCCGATCGATGGCGGTAATGAGAGGGTAGTTTGAGTTTTTATCCCACCTTATCATGGAGGTGGAAAAATATTTTTTATTTTTGTATAAGTACAGATTTTTGTATTGCCACCGAAGAAAATAGGTGCTATAGTAGGACATGATTTCAGAGAGGAGAAAGCAAATTCTTTCTGTTGGGCGGTTGACAGTACGCAATATCTGCTGTATAGAACAGAAGGCAGAAATTCTCTTCGCTGAAAAGCAAGATGTAGCTGCCGTAGGCTTGGGCTGATGTGGAACAGTGTGTTACATGAAGCATTGTGTGCTTCAGGATAGAGCTGTTATTTTTGTGCGTTTTAATAAATTCGTTGCAACAAAAAAACAAATGAAAGGAGGCAGGGAATGAAGAAGGATCGCGTGGCTCTTGGAGCAGCTGCTCTGTTGGCTTTAGCTGGATTTGCTCAGGCAGGAACAGTAGCACCGCAGCAAGATTTTGGCGGTGGTTATGATCCGGCTCAGCAAAATCCTGGCGTTCAGGAAGAGCCAATTCAGCAGGAGCAAGAGCAGGTTGTTGAGCCAGTGGTTCAGCAACAGGAACAGCAGGCTGTTGATCAGGAGCAGGTTGTAGTCTATGAAGACGCAACAAAGGACGTAGGCCCGGATCAGATGTTGTCTGGCGGTGCGCCTGGTGTGCCTGTCAATGCCAAGCCTGGCGAGTGCTATTCTCGTTGTATTGCTCCGGCACGGTACAAAAATGTGACCGAGAGAATTTTGGTTAGACCTGCCACCGAGCGGATCGAGACCATTCCGGCCAAGTACAGAGAAGTGGACAAGCAGGTTGTAGCCAAGGACGCATCAGAGCGAATCGAAACCACCCCGCCGAAGTTTGCATGGCGCACGGAAAGAATCGTTCTCCGCCCTGCTTCTGAGCGGCTGCGGGCGATTCCGGCACAGTACGAGACCCGTCAGGATCAAGTTGTGATCAAACCTGCATCCACTCGGATTGTCACCACTCCGCCGATTTTCAGAACTGTAAAACAGCGTGTTCTGGTGCAGGCAGCTTCCACCAAATGGATCAGAACAGCGGTTCCTTGTTCTATCGAAGATGTGAAGCTGGGCTTGACCGACTGCGAGACCCTGTGTTTGATACACGTTCCGGCAATGTACAAGACTGTAATCAAAAAGATTTTGGTACAGCCTGCCCAAGAAAGGACCGTTACCATTCCGGCTGAGTTCGAGACCATCACCAAAGATGTTCTGGTTGCTCCGGCACGGGTTGAGCGGGAAGTCATTCCGGCTGAATACCAGACTGTCAAGAAAAAGATTATGGTTGAGCCGGCGAGAACCACCAGAATTCCTGTTCCGGCGGAATACAAAACCATCCGTGTCAAGGAAGTTGTACAGGAAGCCAGCGAGCGTCGTATTCCTGTAGCACCTGAGTACCAGACCATTACCAAGCGCGTTAAGATCAGCGACAGCAAGATCGTATGGCGATCAGTACTGTGCGAGGATCAGGTTAAAGACACAAAAGTTCTGAGCGTTCAGAAAGCATTGGCCAGCGAAGGTTTCGATCCTGGTCAGATTGATGGTACCTACAATGAGCAAACTCAGCAGGCTCTGCGTGGTTTCCAGAGAGCAAAAGGTCTGCCGGAAGGCGGCGGTCTCACCATTGAGACTCTTGAGGCTCTGGGTGTTTACGAGTAAAAACACGCCTCATATAAACTGAGTCGTGCCAAGCAGGGATACTTTGTATCCCTGCTTTTTTTATTTCCCGCTGGACTGTTTTCGCCCTAAAAAATAGGGCAGTTTAATCCAGAGTCAACTGTGACAGCGAACGTTTCTTTCTGCATATTCGTCATTGACCAACAAACCCCAGAAACAGAATGCAATGACAGCAGAATATCAATTCTATTGAGGTGTGGTCTGTCATCTCGACTGAGGTGATCTCAACCTTTTCGCAAATTAGATTTTTCCCGTTGGTCGAGATGTGACGCGCAGAATGGGAAAAAAGTACGGTTCAAGGCGAAACTTTGTTGCTATTAGAGATCGAGCTTGAACCTTAAATCACAACGCTACGATTGGGCTTTGCGAGAGACAGATTGGAGCTGAGGAGTTGGATGGTGGTTGAGGAAGGGATTCCCCCCTGCCCAAGGTTTGTGCCGGGCAGGGGAATGATGCTTGTGGAGTTTGTTACTTCGTTAGCAGATGATCAGCAAGGGCTTCCAGCTCTTGCTCCGAGCCGGGGAAGGGCGGCATCATGTTGGCTGCCGCACCTTTTGGCTGACGAACGAAGTCCATCAGTTTGGCCTTGTCGTATCTTTGCGCCAAACCAGTCAGCGAAGGTGCACCCGCACCGCCCGCATGGCAGTTCATGCAGCCCACGTCTTTAATCACCTGCTCGCCGCTCACCGGCGCAGCAGTGTTTGCCACGGTAGCCGGCACGGGAGGTGCGGCGATGTTGCCGGGAACAAACTTCTGGTTCATGTACATCGTTCCCCAGACCAAGTACGGTTTTCTTGCCCTCTCACGAGTAAAACCACCCATGAAGAAGGCGAGGAACATGGCCAGCGAAGCAGCCGCCAGAGCTTTACGGCCTTTTTCATGTCCTTGCACCCAGTACAGAACGCCGCCGATCATTGCCAGCGTGGCCAGCGTAATCATGGTGTAGAGGAAAGGCGTGGCCATGCCGTCAGTTATCTGCTGCCACGGATTGGGAGCAGGAAGTGTTTCGGTGGCGGACTTGACCTTGAAAAGGAAGCTGAGACCGGAAAGCGGCTGGAGGAACAGCAGGGCAGCTCCGATCTTACCAGTAAACAGGTTCATCTTGTTGAAATATGCCTGCTCTGCGCCTTGGGTTTTGGTGGATTTTAAATAAGTCCAGAGGAAAACCAGCAGGGTGGCATTGATCAAACAGGGCAACAAGATATGGAGGGTTGACTCCACCAGAATGGGGTTAAAGAAAGCATCCCAGCGGGCACCGGTCTGCATCCATTTGCCGGGCACCAGCATGAACGCCCAGATACCGTTGATCAAAAACCCAGCCATCAGGGCAAAAAAGCCGGTGATCACACCGTAAGCAATGTGCAGCCCCCGTGAGACCGAATTCCATGTATGATGATAAATGACTGAGAAGATCATCAGCAGCAGAAAGACCGCGCCCTCAGCAAGAAAAGGCCAGAACTGCATTGAGTAAAGAAACGCACCAAACTGGCTCCAGAGGCCGATGGTCAACACTACGATGGCCACGCCCAGCACGCCGTTGATTTTCATCATGTCGGAGAGGAAGCCAGACACGCTTTTTGCTAACTTGATGTAGTCCTCATCCTTCTTTTTCGTTCCCCACCATTCTGCCACCACTGACAGGACTGAGCCTCCTACCGCGAAAAACGCGAAAAAGACATGAATGAGGATGACCGTTGCCATGATAATACTGTTCCCTATCAGGGGAAATTGCACGCCGTCCACTTTGTTTCTCCTTTTTT
>JAGIXO010000150.1 GCA_026122915.1 Candidatus Electronema nielsenii
TGGACTATGCGCTGCTCTCCGATTGTGCGGAAAAAGGCCAGAGCAAAAACATCGTGCTGGTGGATTCACTCGGCGAGCTGGCCGATTTGTATGCCATCGGCGATGTGAATTTCTGCGGCGGCAGCTTGGTCAACAAGGGCGGCCACAACATCATGGAGCCGGTGCGCTGGCACAGGCCGGTCTGCTTTGGGCCGTTCATGCAGGATTATCAGGATGCGGCAGAGCTGGTCTTGGCTGCTGGCGCAGGATTTCAGGTGCGTGATGCGGATGAGCTGGCCGACCGTCTTTCCGCTCTGCTGCGAGATAAGCAGCGTTATCAGCAGGTTTGTCTGGCGGCGGAACGGCTGGCTCAATCGCAGCAAGGTTCGGCCTTGCGGCAGGCGGAATTGGTGATGCGGCAGCTACGAAAGGGAAAAACAAGCGACTGTTGAAAGATGTTCGCATGTTTTTCCCTTACAGGAAATTTTCGTGATTTTTTCATCTTCATTGAAAGATAGCGAGGATCAGCGATGACTAATAAAGAATGGGAAGATCGGCAACGGGAGCGCGAGAAAAAGCAGAAGGAGTGGGAAGTAAAACAGAAAGAAAGGGAGCTGAAGCAAAAAGCATGGGAAGGGAAAGTCAATAAGTCAAAATCGTATTTAGATGATATAACAAGGATGGCAGATGCGGCCAAGCCATACTCTGAGTCTCATTTTGCAGATGCGCTTCTTGCTCTTGCAACAGGTGGTATCTCTTCGATTCTTCAAAATCTTCTCGGCGAGAAAGACTCACTTAATCGAAGAAAAGAACATCTGTGTTCTTGTTCTGAAAAATTAAAAGAGGCGCGGACATATTTTAGTCGATACAAGGAGGAACTAATAGGCCAAGATAAGGCTCAGGTGTTTTTGAGACTTACATCAATTCAGCATGATTTGAATGCTGCTTGGGCTGACTTGAATGATAAGAGGCAAAAGCTGAATGAGTCTCTACAGCGTGCGAGAGAAGAAAGGGAAAAGGAAAGAGCTGCAAAGCAAGCTGCTTGGGAGGAACGCCAGCGGATCAAGGTTGAGAAACAGCGAATTTGGGAAGAAAAACAAAAAGCATGGGAAGAGCGGCAGAAAATTAAAGCCGAGAAACAGAAAGAGTGGGAAGCAAGACAAAAAGAAAGGGAGCAGAAGCAGAGAGAATGGGAGGAGCGGCAACGGGAAAAGGAACGTAAACAAAAGGAATGGGAAACTAAGCAGCGTGAGTGGCAAGCAAGAAAAAGACGATAGTACGCCGCCCGGATGGAATGCAACGGAATCCGGGTTCACTTCCGAAACTGCACCGAACTCCCGTATTCCGCTCTGCTCCATACGGGCCGCACAACAGAGAAAAATCCAATTCAATATGAAAGCACTAATCGCGCTTGAAGACGGCACTGTGCTGACTGGCCGCTCCTTCACCGGGGCGGGCGAGGCAGCCGGGGAAATCGTGTTCAACACCAGCATGAGCGGCTATCAGGAAATCCTGACCGACCCCTCCTACACCGGCCAGATGGTGACGATGACCTATCCGCTGATCGGCAACTACGGCATCAACCCGGAGGACATGGAATCCGCCGCCGCGCATCCCCGCGCCTTCCTGATGCGCGAGTATCAGGCCGTGCCGAGCAACTACCGCGCCAGCGGCAGCTTGGCCGACTTCCTCTGCAAGTTCGGCGTGCTCGGCATCGAGGGCTTCGACACCCGGATGCTGACCCGGATCATCCGCAAGCGCGGGGCGATGAAGGCGGTCATCTCCACCGAAGACCTGAACGAGGCTTCGCTGGTGGAGAAAGCCCGGAACTGGGCGGGCTTGGTCGGCCAAGACATGGTGGCGGGCGTGACAGCGGCCAAATCCTACGCTTGGAGCGCAAACGGCCCGGTTGCAGGCAGCGCATTCCCGGTGGGCGGCAAGTTCAAAGTCGTGGCCTATGACTTCGGCATCAAGTACAACCAGCTCCGCATTCTGACCGAGAAGGGATGCAGCGTCTTGGTCGTGCCTGCGAAGACATCGGCGGCGGAGGTGCTCGCCCTCAACCCCGACGGCGTGTTCCTCTCCAACGGCCCCGGCGACCCGGCGGGCGTGGCAGGCGTGGTCGAGAACATCCGCGCTCTGCTCGGCAAGAAGCCGATCTTCGGCATCTGCCTTGGCCACCAAATGCTCGGCCTCGCGTATGGCGGCAGCACCTTCAAGCTCAAATTCGGCCATCGCGGCGGCAATCAGCCGGTGAAAGATTTGCAGACCGGCAAGGTGGAAATCACCTCGCAGAACCACGGCTTCTGCGTTGACCCGCAAAGCCTGCCCGCCAGCGTCGAAGTCACCCACATCAACCTCAACGACGGCAGCCTTGAGGGGATGCGGCACAAAGAATACCCCGCCTTTTCCGTGCAGTATCACCCGGAACACGCGCCCGGCCCGCACGATGCCGTTTACCTCTTCGACCGCTTCATCGACCTGATGGAAGGGCGGAAATAGCAGGGCGCGAATCGCGCAGCGTCCCATACGTATGACTCGGCTGGAGTCATACGTATCATGCGGCTGGAGTCATAGGTATGACTCGATGGGAGTCATACCTATGATACGGAGCGCGTCATATGTATCATGCTCCGAGCGCCAAGCTGTTGCAGCCTGTTTTTGAAAAAGATCGCTGCCTGTCAGCGGACACTATCGCACAATTTGCCATGCCTAAACGCACAGACATACATAAAATTCTCATCATCGGCTCCGGCCCGATCATCATCAGCCAAGCCTGCGAGTTTGACTACTCCGGCGCGCAGGCGGTCAAGGCCCTGAAAGAAGAGGGCTATGAGGTGGTGCTGATCAACTCCAACCCGGCCACGATCATGACTGATCCTGGCCTGGCCGACCGCACCTACATCGAGCCGATCACCCCGGAATATCTGACCAAAGTGATCGAGCGCGAGCGGCCTGACGCGCTGCTGCCCACGCTCGGTGGCCAGACTGCGCTCAACACCGCGATCAAGGTGGCGGAAAGCGGCGTGTTAGAGAAATACGGCGTGGAGATGCTGGCTGCGGACGCGAAGGTCATCCGCAAGGCCGAAGGCCGCGAGGAGTTCCGCGACGCGATGCGCAAGATCGGCCTTAATGTGCCGAAATCCTTCATCGTCCACACCATTGAAGAAGCGATGGCCGCAGGCGAGGAGATCGGCTTTCCGGTCATTGTCCGGCCCAGCTTCACCCTTGGCGGCACAGGCGGCGGCGTGGCCTACAACCGGCAGGAATTGCAGCAGATGTGCACTGCCGGGCTTGATCTCTCCATGACCACTGAGATCATGCTGGAGCGCAGTTTGCTCGGCTGGAAAGAGTACGAGCTGGAGGTGATGCGCGACCGCAAGGACAACGTGGTCATCATCTGCTCGATTGAGAACATTGACGCAATGGGTGTGCATACTGGCGACTCGATCACCGTGGCCCCGCAGCAGACCCTGACCGATGTTGAGT
>JAGIXO010000151.1 GCA_026122915.1 Candidatus Electronema nielsenii
CCCGGACAGCGCAGCCAGCAGCGCACATGGAGGAACGGATTGCTGAGGTACGCGAGCAGGGCGACACGCTGGGCGGCATTGTCGAAATCCGCGCAACCTGTCCCGTTGGGCTGGGCGAGCCAGTCTTTGACAAGCTGGACGCGGAGCTGGCCCGCGCTCTGATGTCCATCGGCGCAGTTAAGGGCGTGGAGATTGGGGCAGGCTTCCGGGCGGCGGAAATGCTCGGCTCGGAGAACAATGACCCGCTTGGGCCGGAAGGCTTCCTGAGCAACAACGCGGGCGGCATTCTTGCCGGAGTCAGCAGCGGCCAGGAGCTGATCATGCGGGTGGCGGTCAAGCCGATTCCCTCCATCCGCAAGGAGCAGCAGACCGTCAACCTGCGCAACGAGCCAGTGACCATCAAGGTCGGCGGACGGCATGACATCTCGGCCATTCCGCGCATCATTCCGGTCTGCGAGGCGATGGTGCGGTTAGTGCTGGCGGATCAGCTCTTGCGGCAGCAGGCGGTGCGCGAGCTGCAAACATTCTAAGGAATACGAACTGTGAACCTACCAAAAGAGAGAAAGATACAGCGCGTCCTGATGGTCGCCCGTGAATACGACGGGTTGGCCGGAGCAGGCGGAGTAAAGGATGTCTGCCGTCAGCTTGCCGAGGCATTAGCCCAGTACGCGGACTGTGACGTACGGGTCGCGCTGCCGCTCTACGGCTTCATGGATGCAGCAGCCTTGGGCTTTGAGCAGGTAATACTGCCCTGCCGGGACGCGAGCGGTAAACCCTCGCTATCCTTTGAGGTCGATATGCACTATCTGGGTCGCGAGCGACGGGAGGAGGTCAGCATCTGGCAGAAGCGCATCCAAGGAGTCACGATCTATCTGCTCGACTCCAAACGCTTTGCCGAGAAGCACGGTGTCTATACCTACACCGCAGCGGAGGAGGTGGACAAGAGCTGGCAGCAGGCCGGAGCCGGGCACTATGACTACTTCGCGATGAACATCTTGCTCCAGAAAGCTGCCTTAGTTATGCTGATTCTGCTCGATTTTCGGCCAGACATCATCCATTGCCACGACGGCCACGCTGCTGTCTTGCCTGCGATGCTGCGGGAGAACGAGGGCTGGCGAAACTTCTTCTGCTGCACCGGGGCAGTTGTGACGATTCATAATGCCGGGCTTGGCTATCACCAAGAAGTAGCGGACATCGAGTTTGCTGAGGCGGTCACTGGCCTACCTACATCGGTAATCCGCGCTGGTATGTTCAATAGCTGCTTTGATCCCTTTGCCGTGGCCGCTGGCTATGCGGTCATCAATACGGTCAGTGAGAACTACGCCCGTGAGCTGCAAAAGAGCGAAGAGGACAGCCGCACCGGTTGGCTCGGCCACCATCTTCTCCGCAAAGGCGTAACCTTAGCAGGCATCACCAATGGCATTAACCCAGAAGATTTCAATCCGCGTGCGCCAGAAAAACTGGGCTTAGACGCAGCCTTTGACCCAGCAACCGGCGAGCTATCTGGCAAGCAGGTCTGCAAGGAACGGCTGCTTGCCGCTTGCGGTACAGAGCACAACTGGCTGCGCGTGGTGCAGCACGGCAGCCTGAATTTAGAGCCAAATCTGCCCCTCTTCACCTTTATTGGCAGACTGACCGCGCAGAAAGGGGTAGATGTCCTGCTCAAGGCTCTGATTCTGCTTGCTGCCACCGGTGAGACTGGCTTTCAGATGCTGCTGCTCGGTAGCGGTGAGAAGTATCTGGAGGAACACCTTGAGGAAATGGCTGGTGCTGAGAGTGAAGAAAGCGAAAGCGGGCGGCTCTGCTTCTTGCAAGGCTACGACCCAGCCTTGGCCAACCGGATTTACGCTGCTGGTGATTTCTTCCTTATCCCTTCACTCTACGAACCCTGCGGCCTGACCGACTACATTGCCCAGCTCTTTGGCAACTTGCCGATAGTGCATCAGGTCGGTGGCTTGGTCAAGGTTATGGACAAGGAGACAGGCTTTGCCTATCAAGAACACGCACCAGAGGCTTTAGCAACCGCCATGCAGCAGGCTTTACAGCTGTATCGCCACGACCGCGCCAAGCTGATCGCCATGCAGCGGGCTGCGGTGGAGCGTATCCGCAACCGCCACACTTGGGAGCAGGTTACACAAGACTACCTTTCCCTGTACCGACAGGCTCTGCGCTAAAGGCACGTTGATGGTACATCTCAGTCGCCAGCGCGTCACTTGGTTTGATCGGCATCGGGACTTCTTTGTCCGCCAAGTCTTTGCTGATTTCTTCAACCTGATGTGTTCCTTTCAGGAACTCTATCATTCCTACTGCACCTGCCGCACCACCCGACGCGGCGAAGCCTGCTGTCTGCTCATCCGCAGTGAGGAACAGGCGCAATGCAGCATCTGGGATCAGTTGTCAGTGATGGTTGGCACTGAGATAGAGAACGGCCCGATCTGGCTGCTGAAAGATCTCTGCCAGCAGATATGGCCAGAGGGTGGGCAGGGGAGGAAGATCGAGGACTCGCTGATGGACTGGTTAGTCGGCTCCATCTTTCACGAGGCGATGAAGCTCAAAGAGGACGTGCATATCCTCAACAGCTACGGCTCTGCCTCCTTCTGGAACAACGGTGCTGAACCGATCTCCCGCCTCACCCGGATCATTGACCGCAAGGGTCTGATTCGACGGGTGGCAGTGGATGTCATGCGCCAAATGGAGCAGCTTGCCATGCTCTTTGGTCAGACCAGCAACATGCTCCGTACTATGCTGCCAGTCTTAGCGGACAATATCTTGCTAGTGCGCTTTCTGGTCGAGCGCGAGGATTTGGTTGAACACCTCTGGAGCGAGGAGCTGACCTCGATCTTTCAGGACATGTTCGACATGCCAAGCCAAGGCTTCTGCGCCGCTGGCAAGAGCTACATGGACGGCCAGTGGTACACCCGCGCTTTAGTCATGTACCGCCGTGCTTTAGAATTAGACAGCAGCAATACCGAAGCAGCAGCTAAGGTAGATGAGCTGCAACAGCTCATCCAGAAAACCGGCAGTTATTTCGGTGCGGCGTAGTCCTTACGTCGTCTTCCTCCTTCATCTTAGACTTTAGACCTCTTGCAGAAACAGGGCGAGCACCGTAGGGTAGTGGGTGAAATCCGTTGATCAGGCACGTTATGAATATCGACCACTCTCAAAATAATAACGATTGATATATATGCCGATGACATTATTATGATTTTTTTGCTTTAAAAAATATATTGTTCTTCGGTTCAGACGTTTGATATGACTTCTGAAGTCAAGTACCACCGGCAGAGCCGGTGGC
>JAGIXO010000152.1 GCA_026122915.1 Candidatus Electronema nielsenii
CCCGGCCTGCGCCCCGTTGTTGAAGACCACCCGAAAATCGTCAAAGCCTTCCTTCTTAGCGATTTCGCCGCCGACGCGGAGCATCCTGCCGATGAGCTGCTCGTCTTCGGCAGTCACGGCGGCAGGCCCGCTGATATGCTTCTTGGGAATCACCAGAAAATGCAGCGGCGCGGCAGGGTTGATGTCGCGGAAGGCAAGCAGCTCATCATCCTCAAACAACTTGGCAGCAGGGATTTCCCCGCGAATGATTTTACAGAAAATACAGTTATCAGCCATAAGTAATCCTCCGAATTAGATTAAACCTCTTGCACGAGTATGCGGCAGTTGAAAGCGTCATCAACCAACCAGCCCTTTGTTTTCCCGCAAAACCTCCAGCGCAGCCTTAGCCGCTATCTGCTCGGCCTCCTTCTTACTGGTAGCACGACCAGAGCCAAGCAGCTGGCTGTGAAATTGCACTGACACGGTAAACATGCGGGCATGAGCCGGGCCTTCCTCAGCCTCCAGTATATACTGCGGCCCTTCATTGTGCTGTTCTTGAAGGACTTCTTGCAGCTTACTTTTGGCATCTGCTGAGATGAGCTGTTCGCCCTGCTGGTCGATGAGCGGATCAAAGGTCTGTTGCACAGAGCTATGCACCGCGCTATAACCACCGTCGAGAAACATCGCGCCAATCATGGCCTCGTAGGCGCAGGAAAGGATCGAGGCTTTCTCGCGTCCGTTGGAGCTATCTTCGCCTTTTCCCAGCAATAGGTGCTTGCCCAAAGCAAGGCTACGAGCAATCTCAGCCAAGCTGGTTTCGTTGACTAACGCCGCGCGGATACGAGTTAACTTGCCTTCACGCATGGTTGGAAAACGGGTAAACAGAAGATGACCAACCGCCATATCTAACACTGCATCACCAAGAAACTCCAAGGTTTCATTGTGACGACCACAGTCTAAGCGCTCAAAGGCAAAGGAGCTGTGGACAAAGGCCAGCTGAAGCAATTGGCGGTCGCGGAAGGCATAGCCGATCTGCTCCTGAATTTCGGCTAACTGCGCCGCATGTTTGATCGTTAATTCCTCAAGCGTGGTTCCCATGTTTCTCCGGTGACAGCTGTTTGCTGAAAATTTCTGTTCGGGCAGATTTTCCTCTTGTCAACATCACCTCGGATAGAGTATAAATTGCCGCACAGTAAGGCGACGTAGCCAAGTGGTAAGGCAGAGGTCTGCAAAACCTTTATTCAGCGGTTCAAATCCGCTCGTCGCCTCCAAGGACATTTCAAGGCCAGTGAATTTATGTTCACTGGCCTTTTTTTATTCTCCAGCAAGCGGCGATTATCGTTCGGACATCGGCACGAAGGGCCGCGCTGACTCACCGAGATACACCTGCCGAGGCCGCCCAATCTTGGAGCGCGGGTCTTCTTGCTGCTCCTTCCACTGAGCAATCCAGCCGGGCAATCGTCCCAACGCAAACATCACTGTGAACATGTTGGTCGGAATACCAAGGGCGCGGTAGATGATGCCGGAGTAAAAATCAACATTCGGGAAGAGGTTACGCTCAATGAAATATTGGTCTTTGAGCGCAACCTCTTCCAGACGAAGAGCGATCTCCAGCAGCGGATCAGAGACATTCAGCACGGCGAGCAGATCGTCGCAGGCATTTTTGATGATCTTGCCTCTGGGGTCAAACGTTTTGTACACTCGGTGACCAAAGCCAGACAGCTTAAAGGGATCAGCCTTGTCCTTGGCTTTGTCGATGTATTTTTTGAAATCGCCGCCGTCCCGGTAAATGGCCTCCAGCATGGTAATCACTGCTTCATTAGCCCCACCGTGCAGCGGCCCCCAGAGCGCGTTAATCCCAGCAGCTATGGAGGCGTAAAGGTTTACACCCGCGCTACCGACTAAGCGCACCGTGGAGGTAGAACAGTTTTGCTCGTGATCAGCATGAAGAATGAGCAGCTTGTTCATGGCTGCCACTGCCTCAGGCCGCAGGGCATAAGGCGCGACCGGATTGTCAAACATCATGTTGAGGAAATTAGCGCAGTAGCTTAAATCCGGGCGGGGATAGACTAACGGCTCGCCGAGGCTTTTCTTGTAGGAAAAAGCCGCGATAGTACGAATCTTTGAGATCAACCGGGCCGCTGTGAGATCAAGCGGAGCCAACGGGTCATCGTTCATCTCTGGGTAGTAACTGCACAGACTGTTGACCATCACCGACAGAATGGCCATCGGCGGCGCACCGGGCGGGAACCGGTCGAAGAAATGAATCATGTCCTCGTGGATCAGCGAGAAGCGATTGAGCAAATCCCTATAACGCTCATATTCCGCTGCGTTGGGCAAGTGACCATGCACGAGCAGATAGGCAACCTCGACGAACAGGCACTTTTCAGCCAAGTCCTCAATAGCATAACCCCGGTAGCTGAGAATGCCCTTGTTACCGTCGAGAAAGGTGATTCGACTGGTGCAGGCGGCGGTATTTTTGTAACCAAGGTCAAGGGTGGTACACCCTGTTTCTTGGAGCAACTTGCTGATATCGATAGCTCTATCGCCTTCTGTGCCGTACACAACAGGTAGGTTGTAGGATTTGCCATCAATGATGAGGGTAACGTTCTCGCTGCGGCTATTGCTCATGACGGGCACCTCTGTCTCTGGTAGTTGACTGATCGCTTTCATGCTCTTGCTGCATGAGAGCAGGCGCGCCCCGCAAGCGGCGGAAAGAGATACGCGGTCTTTCCTAACCGGGTACAATGGTTGCGCTGCAAGGGACTGAAAACAGGCGGCTGTGCGGACTATAGCTGAAGCTCTCGACAGCCTATGAAGTTGGACAAGGGGCGATTGTACCGCACTTCCCAGAAAAGATCAAGGCGCAGAAAATCCCCATCTATTTCCGGCATAAGCTGGGGCGGTGTCCGACTCGATAACGCATACGCATGTGAAATAAAGTCACATCTTCCCGTCTCTCTTGTCAATCTGTTCTTTCTTTTCTACTGGCAGAGAGTCATAGAGGGTGTCGATATGCTTTGGTTGTGTGATCATAAAATCCGCGATAATATTGACCAAATTGGCGAGTTGGGCAGCAGTGTCAGGATCATCGCGCAAGTCAAGCTCGCCTGGATGCACTGCCTCATTTCCAATCACGCGAACAATGTCCAGACTCTTTTGAATACGAGGGTTCAAGCCTTTCTTAACCAGCCCGGCAATATCCTGATTGATGTTCTTGCCAGGCTCGCCCAAGTGTGCGCAGAGCTTCTGCACACAGAGCCGGAGCAGTGCGGCAGCACCACGAGGCGAGCGATTGATGATATAGT
>JAGIXO010000153.1 GCA_026122915.1 Candidatus Electronema nielsenii
CAGCTGACAGAGCCAGATATACTGCTCTGCCCGGCTTTGTCTATACCCGGCAGGCAGGGTTCCGTCAACTGCAATGCTCTCAAGGTACATCCGGCAGCAGTTCAGATCACTCAACCTCGGTGACTTTCATGCTTCTCGCAGTCAATGTCGGCAATTCCCACACCGTGACTGGCGTTTTTTACGATCAGGCTTTGATTCATCAGTGGCAGCTAAAATCAGATCACGGCAAGACTGCGGACGAGCTGGCCATCCGCTACTATTCACTCTTTCAGATCGATAACCTCCAGAAGGAGGATATCACCGCCTTCATCGTCAGCTCAGTGGTACCTACTTTAGAAAACTCTTGGCTCCAGTTTGCCAGCAAATATCTCACTAATTGCCCAACTCCGCCTATTGCCGTCTCTCATCGTACCGACACCGGCCTCACCTTGCTGACCACCAATCCGGCAGAGCTGGGCGCAGACCGCATCGTTAACGCGGCTGCTGCTTGGGAGAGTTTTGGCACTGCGGCGATCGTGGTTGATGTCGGCACAGCCATTACCTTTGATTGCGTGAGCAAAAGAGGCGAACACCTTGGCGGCACTATTCATCCAGGCATCGGCATTTCCTTAGATGCTCTGGCGGAACGAACAGCCAAGCTACCCCGCGTCGAGCTGAATGAAAAGCCTATTGCTGTCATTGGTGCCAATACGGTTGATGCTATTTGCTCTGGGACACTGCATGGCTTCGGCGGACTGATTGACCGAATGATTGAGCTGCTGGGCAAGGAAATGCGGGAGCGAGGCGCAGTGGCAGACGACAAGATTAATGTGATCGCGACTGGCGGCATGGCGGAAATCATCGCTCCATACAGCTCGGCAGTTGAGTTTATTGATCCCACTCTGACGCTAACCGGCCTGCGACTCATCTATGAGCGCAACCGGCGGCAGGAGGACTGCTGATGCGACAACCGATTCTGCCTCCTTCTCTCCAGCCCGGCGATACAGTTGGCATTATTTATCCTGCTGGGCCAGTGCGGAACGAGGAAGGTTTTGTCCAAGGCCTTCAGGTACTGCGTGATCTGGGCTTGCGCATTCGCTGCCAGCTACCGAACGGCTCTGGCACAGATTATTTAGCTGCTGATGACCGCCATAGGTTGACTGAGCTGCACCGACTTTGGGCAGATGAGGAAGTCAAGGCATTGATCGCGGCTCGTGGTGGCTACGGCTGCCTGCGGATCATCAGCAGGTTGGATTGGAATTTTCTTCGCGCCCACCCAAAATGGCTCATTGGCTTCAGTGATCTGACCGTACTGTTGAACAGCATTACCGCTCACTGCGGCTTGGTTACGCTGCACGGACCGATGATCAGCACCTTAGCTACGGCTGATCGCCTGTCTTTTGAGCGATTCAGGGAAGTAATTGCGGGTGAGTTCCTGCCCTGCGTCCGACCTGCGGGCATGGAAATTCTTCGTGGTGGCTTCAGCCAAGGGCGGCTGATTGGCGGTAATCTGACCACTCTTTGTCACCTAATGGGTACGCCGTGGCAGACGCAGACTGCGGGAAAAATCCTTTTTCTTGAAGACACAGCCGAGCCGCTTTATAAACTCGACCGAATGCTGACCCATCTCGCCTGTGGTGGTCTGCTGGACAAAATAACTGGGCTGATTCTTGGTCTGTTTGATCCCGGCCATGATGACCGCTTAGAAATTATTCGCCTCAACGAGCAGGTTTGGCAGCGGGTGCTGGAGCTGACGGCGGCCAAGTATCCGGTCTGGGCAGGTTTTCCG
Source organism: Candidatus Electronema nielsenii (assembly GCA_026122915.1). Taxonomy (GTDB): domain Bacteria; phylum Desulfobacterota; class Desulfobulbia; order Desulfobulbales; family Desulfobulbaceae; genus Electronema; species Electronema nielsenii. The sequence continues at coordinate 1,769 of JAGIXO010000153.1, forward strand.
ATTGGCCATCAGCGCGAAAATTATACCCTGCCCATCGGCATGGAAGCGGTGATGAACAGCTTCACCGGCACCTTGGAATTTCTGCCCCAAACCTGCGCTCGCCCCTGATGCTGCTTGCCCGCTACGCCAAGACCTTAGGTCTGCTTCTGCTCCTGCCACTCGGCTGGGGTTTGAGTCTTCTACCTCTGCTCTTAGTCTGGCCGCATGTAAAATTTCAGCTTCTTTTACCCGCGTTAGCTGTCTGGGCTGCTCTGTACCTCCTGCCCTTGCCGTTTTTGCTCCGCCTGATCATCCGCAAGGTTTGGTTTTTCTCTGGACATGGCGAGCCGGTGCTTCAGGAGATGCTGGAATTCATGCTGCTTGGTATCAACGAAATTCCAAACCCGGTGCGGGCGGAAAAAAAGGGGAAAAGAATACGCCTGAGCTGGCATTGCGATGATCCAACGTGGTGTCGCTGGATGGCCTTAGCTCGCCTGCGTCAGCAGTACGAGCTGACCTTGGAGTTTGATACCGCCACCCGCACTGCGATCATGCGAGATCGGGTGCGGGCCGTAGATTTTTCCCTCTGTCCGGTTAAAGTCAGCTTCGGTCTGCTGACCTCAACGCGTTTTTTCTGCCATGTGCAAAGTGGGCCAGAATGGGGAATCAGCACCTTTGAGCAAGCTACCACCGAAAACTGGCGATTCAAACCGCAGGAACTGAAAACGCCAATCTTCAACACCATCATCATAAACGGCTGGAATGTGCAGTTTGAGCTGTATTAGGAATTGAACATCGGTAGCTCATACTCAATCAGTCTTTTGGATTTTTGCCAACCAAAGGATGCACATTTATCGATAAACATCTTCACTTCTTTATGACTTTGCCTGCCGCCGCCAATTCTGATTAGAAAGTCTATGTATCTTATGAATACCTCCGATTCATCACCGAAATTGATGCCACGAATTATCTGTTTACCAACAGGGTAAACTCCGCAATGCACTTGAAATGCCTGTTTCGCAGAAATGCCGACAGTGATAAAATTTTTCCTGTCTGCAAGTTGATATGCAATTTTCGGAACGCCGATATTTGTCAGGCCGCTTACTATTTCAATATTTTCTTCAGCATTCTTAGAGACGAAAATATCAAATGCCGATTGCATCATTTTTACAGCAAGATTGAGATCAAACTTAGTAGAACTGTATCCGACTACGCCTATTTTCATGTTTTTAACCCAAGTTGCTACCTATTTTTGAGATAAAATTCCACAGTTGCCCCGGCATGAGTTATATTTCTGATGTCAAAGTCAGAACAAACTTGAATCAGCATTCAGCGTGATTAAGCAGCGATTTCCAGCACATATTCACGCTGTCATTCATCAGGGATTTGAACTGAAAGTTTTTTTTGTTCTCGCTTATGGCCT
>JAGIXO010000154.1 GCA_026122915.1 Candidatus Electronema nielsenii
GGCATGTCCGCACCACCTCTGTTTTTTGCGCCGATCGGTTTGTCCGTCATCTCGGCAGTCGCTCTGCCCAGCACCTTGCGGCGGATGTTGGTAGCCATGTCGTCATCCACCGTGGAACTGGGGCTTTTAATCGGATAGCCCATCTCCGCCAGCTTCTCTGCCAGTTCTTTGCTTTTGAGACCGGCCTCTTTCGCCAGATCGTAAATGCGGATCCTGCTCATCAATTGCTCCCGTAACCTTTCTTGCCGTAGTATAACTGCAATCAGCAGCGGCTTAAAGACGAAATGCCCGTTTCAAGCCTTTTTTGTTCTTTTCTAACCGAAGGCGACACTGATCGTTGCGGCAGCAGTAAACACCCCGTCCCGGCAGGCATTTCCTCCAATCCTCCACCAATGCACCTTCAGACAACACTAATCGCGCCATCTCGGTCGCCAAGCGTTTTTGTCCGCAGCCCTTGCAGGTGCGGACAGGGACATGCCCTCGCTTCATTCTTCGGAATTCAACTCGTCGTCAACGTCCTGTTGCCTGCTGCTGTTGTCAGCAGTATCCTGCGATGGCGCGACAGCCTTTATCTCTTTTGCTTCAGCAAAACCAGCAGCTTGAAGTTTCATCAATGCAGCCTGATCCTCATCTACACTGATGATCTCCGCCAATTCAGCCAACGGAGCCGTTGCAAGTTTAGCCGCTGAATCCAATCCGGCAGCGGTTAATTTGTCTGCCTCTTCTTCGTCAATGCCGTCCACTGCCAGCAGGCTTAAATAGCCGGGCCGCCCCATATCGTCGTAATTTCGCTCGCTTTTGACATCAATTCGCCAGTTAAGCAACCGAGCCGCGAGTCGCACATTCTGCCCCTGCCGCCCGATGGCCAAGGAAAGCTGATCGTCCGGCACCACCGCCAGCAAGGAATGCCGCTCTTCATCAACAATCACTGTGCTGACTTCAGCCGGGGCCAAGGCATTGCTGACATATTTAGCTGGATCAGGACTCCAAGGCACGATGTCAATGCGCTCGCCTTGCAACTCCTGTACCACATTCTGTACCCGCGCCCCTTTCACACCAACGCAGGCACCAACCGGGTCCACGTCTGATTCGCTGGAGGTTACAGCAATTTTAGCCCGAAAGCCTGGCTCGCGAGCCGCACCCATAATCTTAACGATGCCTTCTGCGATTTCTGGTACTTCTAGCTCGAACAGCTTCATCAAAAATTCATTGGATGTTCGACTGAGAATCAGTTGGGAATCGCGTGCATCATGCCGCACTTCTTCAAGATACGCTCGGATGCGGTCACCCTGCTTGTAAGAACGCTTGGGAATTTGCCCCTCACGCGGCAGCACTGCGTCCGTGCGACCCAAATTGACGATCATTTTGCCCCGCTCAAAGCGCTGAACGATACCATTGACAATGGTACCTTCACGGTCGCGGAACATGTCGAAAACCACTTCGCGTTCAGCGTCACGCATCCGGTGGATAATCACCTGCTTGGCTGACTGCGCGGCAATTCGACCTAACTCAGAGACGTTGTCTAATTTTTCGCCAAGGTCTTCTTCTAACTCGATGTCAGGAGCCAGTTTGCGGGCCTCGTCGATATGCACCTCGGATTCTTCATCCCAGACATCATCAACCACGGTGCGGTAGCGAAAAACTTCAATTTCGCCTAACTCCTCGTTAAACTGAACTTCCATGTCCCGCTTACCGCCGTACCTTTTCCGCACTGCTGAACGCACCGCTTCTTCAACTGCCTCAATCATCAAGGCGCGGTCGATGCCTTTGTCACGACAAATTTGATCGAGTATCCGTTTTAAATTTTCTCCACCTGACATGCTCTTTCTCCCCTCCGCTCAAACAAGCGGCCCAGGTCTCTATATATTCACCGCCCTGCTACAGGCTCAGACGGGCTTTCGCAACCCCTTCCAAATCAATTGTCATCGGCCCGACCTCATCCGCAGCAAGCGCAATCTGCTGTTTCTCCGTGTCCACCGCAGTCAGTGTACCAAGAAAGGCGTACTGGGCGTTCACCGGCTCCTTGAGCTTAATCCTAACCCGGCGGCCCATGAAACGGACAAAATCCTCGACCCGTTTCAGCGGACGTTCGGCTCCGGGAGAGGAAACCTCCAGCGTGTAAGCATGGCGAATGACATCCTCTGCCTCTAAGCGTGCAGCAAGCTGCCTGCTCACCGAGGCGCAGTCATCCACATTAACCCCGCCCTGCTCGCGATCAATGAATAATCGCAGTACCCAACCGGATTCTTGGCGAAATTCCACATCCACCAACTCCAGCCCCATTTCCTCTGCAATCGGACGGGCAAACTGCTCCGCCGCCTTGTCCACCCGGTCTCCGCTCACAAGCGCCTTCCTTTTCATGCAAGGAACGCTCTCCCTGCTCTGTGCAAAACCAATAAAAAAAGCGGGCATAGCCCACTTTCGCAAAACTTCAGAAATGCGTACTGGTTCCTCTTGCGCTCCAGTGGAACCAGCGAGCTGACAGCGTAAAAGTGGAGCGGGTAACGGGGTTCGAACCCGTGGCCCCAAGCTTGGGAAGCTTGTGCTCTGCCAGCTGAGCTACACCCGCTCATCGTGACCGGCATCAGCCTGAACAACATAGCGGACTAATGCGCCCTGTCAACTCGTTCGGACTCTTTATATAGTCAATATATTTTTTTTTGTCAAGCGGCAACACGCAAAACGACACAAGCCCGCAGAGCGTGGGTTCACCACACTTCTTCCCATTTTGCATCTTTCTTCCAGTCCTGATCATCTTTTTGCAAGAGACGGAATTCACAACCTGTAACCTGCTCACCGTTGAGAGTGACTACCACCATTTCTTGGCTGACCGGATTCACCCATTTGCCAACCAAAGGCAGGCTGCCCAGTTGTCCTTTACGAGCCTCAGAATACAGATACTCTTCTACACCCGGCCCAACCGTCCGGCGACCGTCTGGCTCGCCGAGATACTGTAGCACGTCTTTGCGAGTTGATTCACCCACCTTGATCAGGGCCGCGTCTGAGGCTAAATGCCGGACCGGTTTGAAGGAGCAACCGCTCGCCAGAACAAGGAAAGCAAACATTATGATGATCATCTGCCGCATGACAGGAACCTCCGCTCAGGTTTCGGTTAAAAAAGAAAACAGACCGCCGTTGGTCATCTTACACCGTCCACCGCTG
>JAGIXO010000155.1 GCA_026122915.1 Candidatus Electronema nielsenii
CGCGCCCCGGCTGTGGATGGAAAAAGGCCGCCGCAGGAGCGGATCAAGGCTGCCGCTGACCTGAACCATGACAAACTGGCCCGGTGCGGCTGCTGCGGCGATCTCCGGCGCATGGACGGTCAGGCGGAAGACCTCGGCGGATAGCTGCTCGTTGGCGAGGATGTGGCTTTGCTGCTGGGATGGAGGCATCTAGTTCAACGACTTGTTAGATTTTTCTGCGGTTGCTATGAGAAATGAAGCCATGCTTCCTGCGAGATTAACAGCCAAAAATGCGTGGCGTGGTTCAATCCTTACAGACTTCCGCTCCTTGCCATGCGCATCACCATACAAATTTCTCAACTCTCCAATTCCGCTAACGATAGAATTGCAGCCGGAAAGAATGCCTTTGATAAGATTTTCTTTATGATTCTGCGGAGAGAGATTGAGTTCTTTCGCCACAATCGAATACAGTTCTGGGAGGTCTGGATTCTTTTTTTCAATGTGGATACCAAGGTCTTCAACGATATGTTTCAGCACAGTTTCCACAAGCGTTCTGGCTAAAGTGACCGCACCTTCTGGATCCGTTGCCACGCGCTCTGAACACTTATGCCAATACTGAGCAACAGAGTCATTAGAAGGAGAAAAAAGAATTTCGGTCATTGACTTTTCGACAGGGTGCGGAGCATTTTTCTCCGTGGCACTCATGAGGTTAGCAAGTTCCTCGTAAATGAACTTGCGCCGTTCTCGATAGGTTTCAAATTTTGTTTGAATGAACGGCCAGAATTGACCAAGTGTGCGCTTTGACATTAGCCACGATGGCAACAGATGCGAATATGAAGATTTAACAAAATATGATCTTAATAATCCATAATCATCATCCGATGCACCCTCCCCAGTGGCACGTGCAATTAGGATTTCCTGAAGAGCCTCTGCCTGTTGATAGTCTGTAGGACATTCAGCAATGATGTTCATTATTATTCAAGGCCGATGGCGGATAAGGGCAGACGCAGGGTACTCTCCCCCACAATTTTTCAGTCAAAAAAGAAACAGGCGCAAAATCGGGCGGCCATTTGCCCGCTCTTCAGGTATAATACCCGGCGTAGCCTTCTGATTCAACAAAAACACTTCTCTCTAATGTGACAGGCGATGGACACCATCTATTTCATCTATAGCTTTATTTTCGGCGCATTAGTCGGCTCTTTTCTCAACGTGGTGATTTATCGACTACCGGACGAAAGCCAGTCCGTGGTCTTTCCGGCTTCACACTGCCCGAAATGCAACACGAAACTACGCTGGTACGAGAACATCCCCGTTCTTAGTTGGCTTGCTCTGCGGGGAAAATGCCGCACCTGCAAGGCATCTATCTCGCTGCAATATCCTGTCGTGGAACTGTGCATGGCTCTGCTTTCCGGCGCATTGTACCGACACTTTGGCCTTTCCTTTGCCCTATTTTTCTACTTCCTCTTTGTTGCGGCCTTGCTGTCGGTGATCTTCATTGATCTGCATCACCAAATTATCCCTGACAAAATCAGCCTGCCCGGTATAGTCATCGGCTTTCTTGGCTCTTTTTTAAACCCGATGGTGAGCTGGCAGCAGGCTGGGTTAGGTATTCTTATCGGCGGCGGAATTTTGTACGGTGTGGCAGTTGGTTACGCCCTGCTGACCGGTAAAGACGGCATGGGCGGCGGCGATGTCAAATTGCTGGCGATGATCGGGGCGTTTCTTGGCTGGCAGAGTCTGCTCTACGTGATTTTTGCCAGCTCATTGGTCGGTTCGGTGATTGGTGGGTTGTCTCTGCTGCTGCAAAAAAAAGACAGCCAGACCCGCATTCCCTTCGGGCCGTTCCTGTCGCTCGCGGCCCTGTCGTGGCTTTTTTTTCAAGAGGCGATTCTATCAGGGTGGCAATGGTATCTTAGAGTGTTGTAATCGTCACGTGATTTCTGTGCAAACTGCTGAATAAGAATTTCTCAAGATGAGAACTCATTAGATATATTTTTCTTACAAAGGAGTGCGTTATGTCGTTGCTTATCCAGTATCATCTCTACATCATGAGTGCCGCGTTGGTCGGTCTGTTTTTTCTTCCACCAGAGTATCGGAAGAAAAAAACATTCATCACTGTTGCCGTTGTCTTAGCTTTTTCCATCGGCTACGAGCTGATGATGGATGAACCCGTGACCAAAATGCCGGGCCGCATTAACCGTGTCTTAAATGAAAAAGGCCCGGAACACGACGAAAACGCAAAGTATTATAAAACCCCAGATGCCAATCTCTAAGCTCTGTTGATCCGCCTGTCCTCAGCAGCTGGCGGATTTTTGCAGAAAAATTATTGATAAAAAGTTGCTCGGAGTTTAAGTTTATACTTAACAACTTAATTAGTGAACCATCGGAGAAACTATGGTGGATAAAGAAGTCAACGAGTTAGCCTTACTGCTCAAATCAATATCCCATCCCATCCGGCTGCAAATCCTCTGCCTGCTTCAACATCAGGAGCTGTCAGTGAGTGAAATCCGGGAGAGCTTGGAGACCAGCGGTGCAAACATTAGTCAGCATCTCAATATTATGCGTAATCAAGGTCTTGTCGCTTCCCGTAAAGAAGCCAATTTTATCTACAACCGGATTGCAGATAAAAGGATCATCGAGCTGATGAAGACCATGAAACAGCTCTTCTGCGGCATTGCCTGAAAGACAACAGTATTAAAAAACAGGAGGAAGTCATGCGGTTAGCGGAAATAATGGTGGGTTTTTCTTTACAAAAGCCTAAAGCGGTCATTGCCGCCATGCTCTTGGCCACATTAGTCATCGGAGCATTCATCGTCCGGGTTCATGTTGATACAGACCCGGAAAATATGCTTTCAGAGCATGAACGAGTGCGAGTTTTTCATGCCCTGACCAAAAAAGAATTTGGCCTGCACGATGTGGTAGCTGTGGGCGTGGTCAACGAGAAGCATCCTGACGGCGTATTCAACCCCGCGACACTCAAAAAAGCCCATGCTCTGAGTAAATTCGCGGCCACGCTGGTTGACCCTAACGATGCGGAACGGCGGGTGGTCGGCGGTTCCTTCATCAGCCACTCAAAACGTACTTGTCCCAGTCCGGCTTGAATGATGTTATCAACGTTATCCGGGGCGATGAGGCTCTAAAAATTCGTGACGCAGCTTTGGACGAATCCGCTGC
>JAGIXO010000156.1 GCA_026122915.1 Candidatus Electronema nielsenii
GATCGGGCATTTTTAAGAGTTGCACATTAGGTGTAGATTGTGTAATCGTCGATAAACGGACACACGAGTACCTCTTGCAAGTATCGAGAAAGGACAGCACCGCAGCGTCTCTAATTGGAAGATTCGAGAAACTGTCGTCATATAGAGACATCAATGCTGTACTCGAAACCAGCGCATAACAAGAACTACGCGACTCACCTCATCCGCACTCCAGAGTCATACTCGTTGACGACCAGCACTTTCAAGGCGGCGTGGTTCTCCACCTTGATACCACCAGCACTATTTTTCTGCGCATGGACAAACACACCCTCAAAGAACTCCGGCGCATTCTCGGCCCGGACAGCCTGCTGACGAGCTGGGAAGACCGCGCCTGCTATCGCTACGACGCGAGCGGCCAGAGCTTTCTGCCGGATGCCGCCGCGCTGCCAGAAACAGCGGAACAAGTCGCGGCAATCCTGCGGCTGGCTAATGAACGCCGCTTTCCGGTCATCCCGCGCGGCGGCGCGGGCAACGGCGTGGACAGCGGGCAGAAGTTCGATGCCACCAAGCCTTCAGAAGAAGAGGGCAAAGGCAAATCTAAGAAGAAGTAAGAGGAAAGGCAGGCGAAACAAGGGGAAAGCGGCGGCAGTCACCGCAGCTTTCCCCTTTCCTTTTTCAATTCAGCCTTCCATCAGCAAAGAAATGCAGGCAGCGATGAACAAGGTCAGAGAAATGAAGCCGTTCATGGAGAAGAAGGACATTTCAATGCGGGACAGATCGCGGGGATTGACGATCAGATGCTGATAAAACAGGGCCGCGCCGGTGAGCAGCAGGCCGATGTGATAAACAAAATTCAGTGATTGCAGCCAGCCGGTCAGCGCGAAGAGCAGAAAGGCGAGAAGATGAAAGAGGATGGCCAGCCGGAAGGCGTTCTTCCTCCCCAGAATGGCGGGCATGGAATGCAGCCCGGCCCGGCGGTCAAATTCCGCGTCCTGCGAGGCGTAGATGATGTCAAAGCCAGCCACCCAGAACAGCACGCCGAACGATAGCACCCACGGGTAGCCGGACAGGCTGCCTGCCGCTGCCGCCCAGCCGCCCAGCGGGGAAATCGCCAAAGCCACGCCGAGCACGACATGACAGAGCCAGGTGAAGCGTTTGGTCAGCGAATAAAAAAAGGTCAGGGCAAGAGCGAAGGGCGAGATGGCCAGGCAGAGCGGATTGAGCATCCAGCAGGCAAGAAAGAACAGCGCGGACGCGGCGGCGGTCAGCAGCCACGACTCTTGCAGTGAGACGGCTCCGGCAGGAATGGCCCGGTCTTTGGTGCGGGGATTGGCCGCGTCAAAGCGGCGGTCGGCGATGCGGTTGAAGGTCATCGCTGCTGTTCGCGCCCCGATCATGGCGATGATCACCCAGAAAAAGACCCGCAGCGAAGGCAAGCCCCGCCCGGCGAGAAAGGCTCCCAGCAGGGCAAAGGGCAGGGCAAAGACCGTGTGCTTGAATTTGATCATTTCAAGCAGGTCGGCGATTTTTTTCAGCATGACGGGCTAATCTTGTCCTTCCTTTGGAAGGTTCCTTTCAGTATCTCTGCTCTAAACAGGCATCAACAAAGGAACGAAGACTTTCCTCTTGCTGCTCAGACAGGTTGTTAAATGCGGCACCAACCAGAACATGGTCGAGGTACTCGTTGTCCATGATCCAAACCACCTGCATAGGTACATCAGAGAAAGCGGCCATATCAGGCAGCCCGCTGATGCAGTGCAGGAGAATATGACCGCCTCGCCAGATGCCGTCAAGCGAGCTACGTTCCACAGAAATTTGAATGCCGCCTTCGCTCATGTTAAGGATAGAAGAAGCCACAGCCTCATCCGGTGCCTCTTGGTCAAGCGGCGAAATCAAGGCGGCAATCTTTCTGGGGTCTTTAAAGATGATCCGGTGATGCCGCCGTTTTTCAGGCTGATGTTCTGTCATCATTGCTCCTTGCCCAGGCTGCATCTGGGACGTTGAGATTGAAGAAAAGATGCTGCCGTTACTGCCTGCGCGGATCAAACGCCTCGCGTAATGCCTCGCCGATGAAAATCAGCAAAATCAAGGTGCCGACTAACACGATGACGGTGGAAAGCGAGAGCCACCATGCTTCGATGTTGGCCTTACCTTGCGCCAGCAGCTCGCCAAGACTTGGGATTTCCGGTGGCACACCAAGGCCAAGAAAATCGAGACTGGTTAAGGCGAGAATCGCCCCAGACATGCGGAAAGGCAGAAAGGTGATTACTGGAGTCATGCTGTTCGGCAGCAAATGCCGCCACATGATGGTCAAATTGCCCACACCAAGAGCCTTGGCTGCTTTCACGTACTCAAGATTACGGCCTTTGAGGAACTCGGCCCGCACGTAATCGGCCAAGCCCATCCAGCCGAAAAGCGAGAGTAGAATCAAAATCAGCAATACGCTGGGTTTGAAGATGGAGGCAAAAATAATCAGCAGATACAATTCCGGCATCGCGCTCCATATTTCGATGAAACGCTGAAAGATCAAGTCAGTGCGTCCACCAAAATATCCTTGCACTGCCCCAGCAATAATGCCGGTCAAGGTACCGATCAAGGTCAGAGCAAAGCCGAAAAGCACGGACAAACGGAAGCCGTAGATCAGCCGGGCAAGTACATCGCGGCCTCGGTCGTCAGTGCCGAGGAGGTGCGATGTTGAAGGCGGCGCGGGCACGGCTTCGCCCAGATCAAGATCAATGGAATTGCTGCTGTAGGGATTGAGCGGGAAAAAAACTTTGTTGCCCTCGCTGTTCAGCCGTTCGAGCATGTACGGATCGCGGTAGTCAGCCTCGGTTGCAAAATCGCCGCCGAACACAGTTTCTGGGTAGGTTTTGAACAGCGGGTAATACCAGCCACCTTCGTAGTGGATGAGAAACGGCTTGTCGTTGCTGAGAACTTCGGCAAAAAACGAAAACAGAAACAGGAAGCTAAATAACAGCAAACTGTACAAGCCACGGCGATTCTTTTTGAAATTTCGCCAACGACGATGGGCTAATGATTGTTTTTTCATCGCCTACTCCAGCCGGGCAAAACTGATTCTTGGATCGACCCAGACATAGCTCAAGTCCGAGAGGAGCCGGGAAATCAGACCGAGTATAGTGAAAAAATAGAGGGTGCCGAGAA
>JAGIXO010000157.1 GCA_026122915.1 Candidatus Electronema nielsenii
CAGCCTCTCAGATTATGAATTATAACACAACTGATTTAAAACTTAAATACTATAAAAAATGCTGGCGGCAGGAAGTCTATTCACCTTGAACACAGCGCAGAGCTGTCATTCCGACCTGCCTGTGAGACGATCTCACAGGCAGGCACTATCCCCGTTTGAACCACTTCTCCATTTCTTGCGGCGCGAAAATTTTCAGTGCCGGACGACCGTGCGGGCAATGCGAAAACGCCGCACAGCCGCCCATCTGTTCCAGCAGCTTCAGCATTTCCTCTGGCTGAAGACGTTTGCCCGCCTTCACCGCTGCTTTGCAAGCCAAGGACGCAAGCAGCTTGTCCATATACTCCGGCACAGCGGCGGCCAGCCCGTCGAGGATGTCTGCTAAAACCTCATGCGGCGGAAGATGTGCGGCCAAGTCAGGCAGAGATTTGATGACCCACGTGCTGCCGCCGAAGAATTCCGCCTCTAAGCCGAGTGCGGCGACCGCCTCACCTTTCTTTTCCAAAATATCAGCATGTTCCGGTTTAAGCTCCACTGTGACCGGAAAGAGCAAAGCCTGGCTGGCGGGTTGCCGCTGCTCGTAATTTTCCCGCAGCTGCTGATAGATGATCCGCTCATGGGCCGCGTGCTGGTCAATCACCACCAGCTGGCCTTCATGTTCACAAAGTAGGTACAGGTTGAGCAACTGGCCGATCAGACGCAGGCCACCGCGTTTTGGCTCATTCAGCAGTAGGGCAGGGCGGATTGCGGCAGTCGTCAGGGGCGGCTGCTCACGAAACTGCGGCTGCGGCTCGGCTGATTGAAAAACGGGCGATGAAACTCTGCTCTCTGTGATGAAGCTCCGCAGCACAGGTTGAATAACCGGCTCCTCCTTTTTCGGCACCGCAAAAAGCCGCGAGCGCAGCTGCTCCACCTGCTGCCGCACTGCCTCGGCCACCGCGTTCTTCACTACCTGATGCACCTCGCCGGAATTGCGAAAGCGAATTTCGCGCTTGGCAGGATGCACGTTGATATCCGCCAGCTCTGGGGACAGCTCCAGCAGCAGCCCACCCGCAGGCTGCTGGCCCTTCATCAGCAAACTCTGCATTCCTTCCGCTACCGCATGGCGCAGCATCCGATCCTGCACAGGCCGCCGGTTGACGCAAATCCGCAGCAGGCCAACCGTTGTTCCGCTTGGCAAAAGCCAGCCGCATATAGCCAAACTGCCGCCGCTGGCTTCAATCACAAGCAACTTTTCCTCCGGCCAGCGAAACACGTCACGCAACCGCTGCTCTGGGCTGGCAGCGGTTAGGTCGATGGTCTTGCGCTCATCAATGTGCAGGGAAAAACTGACTTCTGGGTAGGCCAGAGCTTGGCTGCGGATAACTTCCTCAATATGCGCCAGTTCAGTGCGTTTACTTTTGAGGAATTTGCGCCGGGCAGGAATGTTGGCGAAAAGATTACGGATTTCAACAATGGTGCCGCAGGCGCAGCCGTCTTCGTGCAAATCGTGAAGAATGCCGCAGCGCACCTCGGCCCGTGTGCCTGATGTCGCCTCGTGGGTGCGGGAGAGGATGGTCAGCCGCGAGACCGAGGCGATGCTGGGCAGTGCCTCGCCCCGAAAACCAAGCGTGGCGATGGCATCAAGTTGGCTTTCCTCGGTTAATTTAGAGGTGGCATGGCGTTCGAGGCAGAGCAGCACATCGTCCTGATCCATGCCGCCGCCGTTGTCCGCCACCCGAATCAAGCGGGTGCCGTCGTCCTCCACCTGAATCTCGATCCTGCTGGCCCCAGCATCAAGGGCATTTTCCAGTAGCTCCTTGACGGCGGAAGCGGGACGTTCAACGACTTCACCCGCAGCGATGCGACTGGCTAACTGATCAGAGAGGATGCGTATTTTGGACATAGTTTTTTTACACTGCGACTGATGGTTAGAAAATTCCGGCAGTGTACAGGAATCATGACTTGGCATGTAGAGACACGGCGCGCCGTGTCTTCCTTCCGGTAGAACTACAACACCTTCACGCTCCAATCGGTTCCATCTGGGCCATCTTGTAGCTCGATTTTGTGCGCCAGCAGCTCGTCGCGCACCGCGTCGCTGGCCGCCCAATCCTTACGCTCGCGGGCCGCATTGCGCCGAGCAATCAGCTCGTTGATTTCCGCCTCGCTCAGACTGACAACAGCCAGCAGCTTTTCCTTCTTTTGCCGTAGATGTTGCACTGGGTCGTGTCCCAGCAGACCGAGTAATCCAGCCAGCTCGCGTAAATCCGCAGCACCCTGCCGCAGCACTGCCAAATCATCCACATTACCCGGCTGATCAAGCAACAGCCGTGCCGCCTTGTTGAGCAGCTTCACTGCGTCAAAAAGATGGCCGAGAGCTTGGGCCGTGTTGAAATCATTGTCCATTGCCGCTACGAATTGCTGCCGCAGACTAATGATTTTTTCCCTGTCCTTGCCGCTGATGCGCGGTTGCTCCGTCCCGCCCGCTGTTTCGTCCCGCCCGGCGATTTTCGCCAAACAGTCGTACATTCGGTCAAGCCCGGTTTCAGCATCGCGCAGAGCGGTTTCGTTGAAATCAAGCGGATTGCGGTACTGAGTGGAGAAAAGGAAGAGGCGCAGCACCTCTGCCGGATACTCGCGCAGCACATCGCGGATAGTGAGGAAATTGCCCAGCGATTTTGACATTTTCTCATCTTTGACCGTAACAAAACCGTGGTGCATCCAGAGCTGGGCAAAAGGCTGGCAGTTCGCGCCCACGGACTGGGCTATCTCGTTTTCATGATGAGGAAAAATCAAATCTTGGCCACCGCCGTGGATGTCAAAGGTAGCTCCCAAATATTTGCGGCTCATGGCCGAACATTCAATATGCCAGCCCGGACGACCGTCTCCCCACGGACTTGGCCATTTCGGCTCGCCGGACTTGGCACCCTTCCAGAGGACGAAATCCATCGGGTCTTCCTTCTGCTCGTTGACATCCACTCGCGCCCCGGCCTGCATCTCTTCAAATTTGCGGCCTGATAAACAGCCGTAGTCCGCGAAGCTGCGCACTCGGTAATACACATCACCACCAGAAGGATACGCCAAGCCGCGTTCAATGAGTTGCTCAATCAGGGCGATCATTTCAGGAATATGCTCGGTGGCTTTGGGTTCAATGTCGGCCCGC
>JAGIXO010000158.1 GCA_026122915.1 Candidatus Electronema nielsenii
GTGCAGGTTTCATCATGCCCCCCTAACAAATATACTTAATCCCCAGCCGCTGCGCCGCGTCCGCATCATCAATGCCGAGGGCATCGGCCATGCCTATAGGCAGGCTTTGCGAACGGCCCAGCGGGGCCATGATCTTCTTCATCTCTATCCTGATCGAGGAGAAGACATCGGCCACGCGCTGGGCGACATCATCCGGGTCAAGCCTGCGATAGAGCTTGGGATTCTGACTGGTGATGCCTTTCGGACAAATGCCGGTGTTGCAGACATTGCAGCGTCCCATTTCGTTGCCGAGACAGCCCGCGCAGGCCTGCATGATGTACTTGCCCATATGCACGCCCGACGCGCCGAGCATGATCAGGCCATGCCGTTTTGGGTGACGTTGCCGTTCTTGCCGATGCCGCCAGCGGCAAAGAGCGGAATCTCGTTCTGGCGGCCTTGGGCGACCAATTCGAGATAGCACTCGCGCAGGTTGGAGGCAATCGGGTGGCCGGTCGCATCCATGCTGATGTTGTAGGCCGCGCCAGTGCCGCCGTCAATGCCGTCAATCAGCAGCGCGCCCGCGTAGGGATTGCGCACCAAGTTGTTCAGCACCGACTTGGCCGAAGTGGAGCCAGAAATCTTCGGATAAACTGGCACCCGGAAGCCAAAGGCCATAGACATGGTCTGAATCATCTTCATGACGCTTTCCTCAATCGAGTAGAGCGTCTGATGCACGGGCGGCGAAGGCAGATCAACGCCTTCCGGCACGCCGCGCAGTCGGGCGATCAGCTTGCTGACCTTAAACCACATCAGCAGGCCACCGTCGCCAGGCTTCGCGCCTTGGCCGTATTTGATCTCGATGGCTGCTGGGTCGCACTGCATCTCCGGGATAGCGCGGATGATCTCGTCCCAGCCGAAGTAACCGGAGGCGATTTGCAGGATGATATATTTAAGGAACGGGCTGCGCAGCACCCAAGGCGGACAGCCGCCTTCGCCAGTGGCCATGACCACCGGAATGCCCAGCACCTCATTGCAATAAGCCACGCCTTGGAGCAGGCCCAGCCACATGTTCGGCGAGAGCGCACCGAAGGACATCGAGCCGATCACGAAGGGGAATATCTCGCGGGTCGGCGGAATCCACTCGCCTGCAAGCTGACGGCGGAGAAACTCCTCCGGCGGCAGCACCCGGCCCAGGATGGTGTTCAGGCTGAACTCGTGCCGTCCCGCATCCAAGGCCGGGTCGGTGAGCATGGAAATGCGGTCAAAGGCGATGCGGTCAAGGATGGTTTTGCCCGGCACATTGCGGCGACCGCCACGTTTCCAGGCATCGCCCTTCTCGTCCATGTGGAAGCGCGAGCGATGCTCGTTCGTGTTTGGCACCGGGCCAATGGCCTCGTTCGGGCAGACTGACGAGCACATACCGCAGCCAATGCACATCTTGTCGATTGCCGTGTGCTGGCGGATGCCGACAAAATGGCGGTAGTCGTTGCCGCGCTTCTTCTGGAGGATGTCTAACTTCGGCATCCTCTGGCGACGGTAGGTCAGGTAGATGGCCTGCTTAGGGCAGACTGCCGTACATTGCCCGCAGAGGGTGCAGCGATCCTCGCGGTGCTGGATAATCCACGGCAGATCGCTGAAGGTCAGGCTGCTTGGCTGAGTGTAAACGGATCGAACTGAGACCATATCAGGAGTTCCTTTCTATCAGGGGGGATGATAACTGTGTGTTCGCGCATGGGCTGGAAGTCAAGGCTGGGGTCGCGGTCAGGGATGAGAGCTTCCACGCCGCACATCTCTGAGGCAATGGCCCACGCGCCGGGTCGTCCGCCGACTGTGGCAGGCCGCATCTTCTTCTGATCCATGACCAGCAAGCAGCTTTCGTCCGGCAAGGTGCCGATGACCGCGTTCGGGCCATCTATAATCAAACGGCGGCAGGCGGTGCGCAGGCCCTTGAGAAACTCGCCCTGCGGATGCTTGTTCAGCTCTTCAGTCTTCAGCGGGGTGATGACGTGCTTGTAGCAGGCCAAGGGCAGATTGAGCTTCTTGGTCACGTAATGAAGAATATGAGCGAAGACCTCAGAGTCCGACTGATAGCCCATATAGCCGGGAATCCGCTTGCCTTCCAGCCATTCTTTGATCGGCACAAAGGCGGTGTTCTCGCCGTTGGTCATCGTGGCAATGCCCTGAATGAAGAAAGGATGGCAGGCGTAGAGGTTGATGCCGTAGTTGGTGTTCTGGCGGCCCTGAGCCATGACTACCCGCGCCTTGATGCGGTCGTCGTTGAGACCAAGCGCATCGCCAATGTCCAACGGCCAGCCCACCTCCTTGATCATGATCACGTCCGACCAGAAGGAAAACACCGTCAGATCGCCGCCGTGCTGTTCGCCATCCTTGCGCAGGAAAAGCCTAGTCTGCATCAGCCGGTCTTCCAGCTCTGCGACATTCAGGCCCTGCGGCTTCTTATAGACTCGGACGATATATTGATAGCGGTCTTTGGCCTCAATCAGGGCGGTGTTGACCTTGAACTGATGGTCATACTCCTGCTCAAAGCCGCGCTCGTCCATGTGCTTGTGCAGCCGTCGGAACGCGGCCTCGCTGTGGGCAATGCCGGACAGAATCAGGTGCTCTTCTTTTTTGTAATTGAAATCCGCAAAGCTGACCCCGCGCAGCAGCAGGCCAAGGCCGCTGCCGTCATATCCCTCCTGCATGGCTTCCATGCCGGTCAGAACCTCATAGGGGGAAAAGGGTATGTCTGCGGTTTTCAGGGCTAATCGACACATAAATGACTCCCGGAAATTCGATGCTGGATATGCGCAAGGCCGGACGGTTGTTTTTCCGGCATAAAAAAGACTCGACAGTACAAAAAAAACAGTGTGCTGTCAAATAGAAAAGAATAACTACAGCCGTTCACAGTGATGTATAATAGGCCGATGATACAGGAAACCATTACCCACAAATACCGCAGCTGTGACAGCGTGAATATTGTGAAAAACGGGCGCAACGCTCAAGGTCGGCAGCAATATTGGTGCAAAGACTGCAATAAACGCGCTGTGCTGCATCTCAAACCGCGCTGGAGCGAAGATAAAAAA
>JAGIXO010000159.1 GCA_026122915.1 Candidatus Electronema nielsenii
GATAAAAAGGCTGTCAAGTGCCATTTCGGCCAGCTTCACCTCATGGGGCGAAGCACTTGCAAGGCAAACGGCGACAGGAAGACCGGAAGCGTCCGCAATGGCCATGATCCGGCTCCCTTTGCCGCGTTTTGTCCGGTCGACCGCACCGCCCCTTTTTTTGCCGGGACAAAGCTGCCGTCTATAAATGCCTCCCGGATATCAAAGCCGCCGCGTTCCTGCAAGTCTGCTGCCAGCTCCTCGATAATACGCCGAAACACCCCAGCCTTCCTCCAGTGCTGGAATCGCCGGTGCGCAGCACCCATAAGATGCCGTTCAGCACCTCGCGCGGATCACGTGGCTTGCGTCCGCGTGAATCTTTTTTGCAAGCCGACTGTGAAATGACCGGCTCAATCCTCATCCATTGCTTGTCTGTGAGTTGCATAACTCAATATTAACAAAATTTATGACATAATTTTAATTTATTTTGAGATAGCTTCATGGGTTTTGTCGTTTTTGCCCTGATTGTGATAGTAATTAAACAGTGTTAACAGGCCCTATCACAGTTCCAGTATTAATGGGATAGACTCATGAAACGTTGTTCCTGAATATATGCTGTTTTTCAGCTAGCTCTCAGCCGTTCTTCTTGGCAAAGTCCGCCATGAACTCCGCCAGCTTCCGCACACCCTCCAGCGGGAAAGCGTTGTAGATCGAGGCGCGGCAGCCGCCCACGTCGCGGTGGCCTTTCAGTCCGTCCAGACCAACAGCGGCGGCATCCTTGACAAACTTGGCCTCCAGCTCGGCGGTCGGCAGGTTGAAGGTCACGTTCATCCGCGAGCGGCACTTCTTCTCGGCATGGCCGCGATAGAAATCTGTGGCATCAATGGCCTGATAGACCAAGGCCGCCTTTTCCTCGTTGCGCTGCTGAATGGCCGCCAGACCGCCCTGCTCCTTCAGCCAGCGCATGACCAAGCCCACGCAGTAAATCGCGAAGGTCGGCGGGGTGTTGTACATCGAGCCTTTGTCCGCGTGGGTCTTATATTTGAGCATCGCGGGCACATTGGCCGGGCATCTGTCGAGCCAATCCTCGCGGATGATGGCAATGGTCACGCCAGCAGGCCCCATATTCTTCTGCGCGCCAGCGTAGATCAGGCCGAATTTCGACAAATCAACTGGCCGCGACATGATATCCGACGACATGTCGCTGATCAACATGCAGCCTTTGTCCGGGAATTTGGCGAACTGGGTGCCGAAGATGGTGTTGTTCGAGCAGAGATGCAGATATTCGGAATCAGCGGCCACGCTGTATTCATCATCTGCCGGAATGTGCCGGAAACGGGTCGCCTCGCCGGAATAGGCCACCTCAATCTGACCGAAGGCCTTGGCCTCTTTAATTGCCTTGCCCGCCCACACGCCGGTGTTCAGGTACGTCGCTTTCTTGCCTAGCCCCAGCAGGTTCATCGGTGCCATGAAGAACTGCGACGACGCGCCGCCTTGGAGGAAGAGCACTTTGTAGCCGTTCGGCACAGCCAGCAGCTCGCGGATCAAGGCGTCGGCCTCGTCCAGCACGGCCATGAAATCCTTGGCCCGGTGGCTCATCTCGATCAGACCCATGCCCTTGCTGTTGAAATTGACAATGTCGCGGGCGGCCTGCTCAAGCACGGACTGCGGCAGCACGGCAGGGCCGGGGCTGAAGTTGAAGATTCTTTCGGGCATGATGATTTGGTTCTCCTGTAAGGAATGGTTGTTTTAAAAGAATGGACAGATTTGATTTTAATAAGAGTTACGCAGTTGAAATTAGAAGTTCAATTATTACAGCAAATTGTTCTTTTGCTGCACAAATCGCCAGTTGAACAAAATCAACGGGTTGCAAAACCAACTGCGTAACTCCTATTTAATCAGGATAAAAAATCAGGTTGAGTTATGTGTGGTCTTAATCTCAAAGCTCAATCCTTTTATGAAGTCTCCATCAACTACATCCTCTTTTCTGTACGTTGTCCGCTGGACATGAGTTGTTCCGCTCTGAGCATCTGTAACCGATAACGTGGCGATCATTCGTGTATTCGGTTTGCCAAGCTCTTCCTCTGCATTGAAATTTGGCTTTGCAACAAAAATGTATATTGGAGGCAGTTCCCAAGGTATCCATGAAACAGAACATTCCGCCAATGCAGAGACATTTTTCATTGACAGTATTGTCCCGATATTTGATGAAATTCTTCCTCCAGCCACGTCCTTGAGCCTGCACAGCGTCACGATCAGCGATACATTGACAGCCTGTCTTTTCCCATTGTTTCTAATTTTGAAGCGATACAGTATCTGGCCATTTTTTTGATCAACTTCTTTTGCAACCTGCGGAGAAAGAGAAACATTTGGCCGCAGAAACAGCATATATTTCCAGAAAACGGCGTTTGTAACGAACCCAACAAAAAAGCCAACTTCAGCAGCGATAAATTGATCCGTGAGCATGTTGGTTCTCTCGCTTTGACACCACCACAGCCATTAAAGGCTTTGCTGGCGCAACGCCTCATACAGGACTATACCGGCACTCATGGCCAGATTAAGGCTGCGGATATGGGGATTGGTCATCGGAATGGTATAACAGCGGTCTGCGTAAAGCGCAAGGATTTCTTCAGGCAGCCCCTTGGTTTCCCGACCGAAAATCAAGTAATCACCGGGTGTGAAGGCAGCGTGATAATAAGGCCGCTCGGTCTTGGTAGTGAAGAAGAAAAGCCTGCGCTCGTCTTGGGCAGCGAGGAATTCGTCTAACTTCTGCCAATGCTTGATATTGACATGCGGCCAGTAGTCTAGCCCGGCCCGCTTGAGGTGTTTGTCTTCAGTGCTGAAGCCGAGCGGATGGACAAGATGCAGAACCGAGTCCGTGGCTCCGCAAAGCCGAGCAACAGAGCCGGTGTTGGGCGGTATTTCTGGCTCGACCAAAACAAGATTGAAAGGTGATATGGGCATATGATCAACGTGGTTGAAGAACTTTCTACCGGAAGCATATACCCTAATGAGCAGAAAAAGGCAATATACTTCTTGCATAAGTAAAACTATTTGATAAAGTTGA
>JAGIXO010000016.1 GCA_026122915.1 Candidatus Electronema nielsenii
CGGCCTCAATTCGTACTACCTCCGCCAAGGGCATCTGCTGGAAACCGGCCTGCACGCGATGACCAACTTTGCTCCGCCGGGGGTGAAGCACGCGCCGCTGAACCGGCTCTTCCGCCAGCTTCAGCTTTCCCGCAAAGAATTCACCACCCACGAGCAGCTGGAATCCGAGGTGATCTTTCCGGGCATCAGCCTGCGTTTCTCCAACGACCTGAACCTGCTCATTGAGGAGATCGCCGCCCATTTTCCGCTGGCGGCTGACCGCTTCCGCAGCCTGATCCGCGAGGTGGATGCCTATGATCCCTTTGCCGAGCGGCCTTGGCAGTCGGCGCGGACCTTTCTGCGCAGCCGTCTGGCCGAACCGCTGCTGGAAGAGATGCTTCTTCTGCCGTTGATGGTTTATGGCAATGCTGAGGAAGACGATATGGATATCGGCCAGTTTGCGATTATGTTTCGGGCGATCTTTCTGGAGGGTTTTTTCCGGCCAGCAGGCACGATCAAGGATGTGCTGGACATGCTGCTGGCGCAGTATAAGGCGTTCGGCGGGGAAATCCGCTTCCGTGCTCCGGTTTCGCATATTCTCAGCGACGGCGGCACAGTGCGGGGCATCAGCCTGCAAAGCGGCGAGGAGCTGTTCGCCGAAGCGGTGCTGTCCACCGCAGGCATTCCTGGCACTGCCGAGATGAGCGGCTGGCCGCTGGAAGCCGCCAGCTACACTGGCAAAATGAGCTTCATGGAAAGCATCAGCCTCGTGCCGGAACTGCGCCTGCCGCCGGAACGCAGCGGCAAGACGATCATTTTTTACAATCTGCAAGAACGGCTGGCCTATCACCGTCCCGCCGGGCCGATTGACCCGTCGTGGGGCGTGATCTGCTTTCCCGATCATTTTCAAGGCGTGGCGCAGAACGGCCCGACGACGCAGGTGCGCGTCACCAACGCGGCCAACTACGACCTCTGGCGGCAGGCCGACGAAGCGGAATACCGGCGGCTGAAGGAGGACTGCGGCCAGCAGTCAGCAGCGGCAGTGCGGCAAATCCTCGGTGATTACAGCCGAGACGCGGTCTTTCAGGACAGCTTCACCCCGCTGACTATCGAACGCTACACCGGCAAATGCGCGGGCGCGGTTTACGGCAGTCCGGTCAAAATCAAGAGCGGCAGAACGCCGTGGCCGAATTTGTTTATTGCCGGAACCGACCAAGGATATCTCGGCATAGTTGGGGCGATGTTGAGCGGCGTGACGATAGTGAATCAGCATCTGCTGAAGTGAACAAAATATATTTTTTGCAACTATGCGCCATCAAGGAGTGTTGACCTCTTGGAATGATGAAAAAGGATTTGGCTTCATCACGCCTGACGATGCCAGCAGGCAAGTTTTTGTTCACATCAATTCATTTATCAATCGCGGCAGAAGACCGGAGATTAACCAAACAGTAAATTATATTTTATCTTCCGACAGCAAAGGGCGACCATGCGCCGCAAGTGTTTCATTTATTGGCGAGCGCCGCAAGAGCGGTATTGACTCATTGATTATTGCATTATTGTTTCTGGCGGCTGTTGCTGTTGCATCTTTTCATCTGAATAAAATTCCTCGTTTGATCTTTGGTCTATACGTCTTTGCCAGCTTGCTCACATTTATCATGTATGCGAAAGATAAATCAGCGGCAAAAAACGGAAGCTGGCGCACTTCTGAAAGCACCTTGCATTTGCTGGCACTTCTCTGTGGCTGGCCGGGCGCATTGATTGCCCAGCAGACCTTGCGTCATAAATCAAAAAAACAATCCTTTCGTTTTGTCTTCTGGACAACAGTTCTTTTGAACTGCGGCGCATTTGCCTTGCTGTTCATTCCAGAAGTGTCTGTTGAGGTTCAGTATTGGTTTGATGTCAAACTCAAATTTTGGATCAGCAACACTGTAAAGCCGTTTCTTTTTAAATACATTAAAATTGATTAACAAGTGATTAGAGGGAACATATTATGAAGCCTATCTTGGCTGGTCTGTCAGCCAGTATGTCCGAGTTGAAAAGAAATCCAAACGCCCTGCTGCAAGAAGCAGACGGCAGTCCCATATACAATATTAAGCAATAACAAACCAGCTGCTTATTTAGTTCCAGCTAAAACCTATGAGGCATTAATGGAACAGCTTGAAGATTACGATCTCGGTGTGTTGATAACACAACGGAAGAACAAAAAATATCAAGCGGTCAAAGTTTCCTTAGATGAGCTATAATTTTAAATTTCTGCCTTCCGCAAAAAAAATACTTAGGAAATAACTTTGAACAAGCGTGTTTAGGCCGACAGGGGTCATAGGTGAGGAACTAACAACTCCTGCGATGCTTGTTGTTTCCGTAGCTCTTCTGTTGTTTTGCTTGCGTTATATCAGCATTCGATTGATTTTGTCTAATCAAAACAAAGAGGAGGTTTGTATGGAGAAAACATTAATTGTCTGCGCTCGTGTTTTTTTCAGCTCTATTGTTGAAACAATATGGGCTATTGGAGTCAGTGGCGTTGCTGCACACCTTTCGACCTAAGCACACTGTTTTATCTGCAACTATTTATAAAAGATATGCCCTTCCGCAATACCGCATTAAATACCGTGAATGAACGCACCTTGCTCCGGGCTGTCTTTGATGCACTTCCTTCGCTGGTTTTTGTAGTTGATCGCGATGTGCAGATTCAGGAGTACAATGCAGCGGCAGCGGAGCTGATGATGGCCGAGCGAGAGACCATTTTACGGCGGCGTGCTGGGGAAATTCTTCATTGCATTCATTCTGATGAAGTGCCAGAAGGATGCGGGCATTCTTCTTCATGTAGAGATTGCATTATCAGAAATTCGGTCAATAAAGCATTTGCAGGAAACCGAGTTGTTCGCCGCCGAGCAAGAATAGAACTGCTCCGCAATGGCAGCAGGCGCGAGATGTATGGTTTAGTCACGGTCTCACTCTTTTCTTTTGAGGGGAAGAATCATGCACTGTTAGTCATTGAAGACATCAGCGAAATAGCTGCTCTCTATCGAATGATTTTTGTCTGCCCAGTTTGTGGAAAAATGCAGGATGAAGAAAAATCTTGGATGCGGGTTGAGTCTTATTTCAAGAACAGCTGGGATGTAGATTGTTCGCACAGCTATTGCCCGGAATGTTTCAAGAACGAGATGGACAAAGTTAGAGCGGAAAAGAAAGATCAGGAATAGCGAGCCGCGCGTCTGCCATTAAAAAAATATTCAGTTAAACAAAATCAAGAGATCATGAAATTTACTCCCTTTGATCAGGTTCAGAACACATACGACATCATCGTCATCGGCTCCGGCCTTGGCGGCATGACCTGCGCCAACCGGCTGGCGCAATGCGGCCACAGTGTGCTTCTGCTGGAGCATCACATCCATCTCGGCGGCTTGGCAGCTTGGTTTAAGCGCGGCGGGCATATTTTTGATGTCTCTTTGCACGGCTTTCCGCACGGCATGGTGAAAACCTGCAAGAAATACTGGTCAAAGGAGATTTACAACTCCATTGTTCAGCTCAAGAACATCGTTTTTGACAACCCGCAGTTCTCGCTGACCACCACCTTTTCGAAAGACGATTTTGTCCGCATCCTGCACGAGCAGTTTAAAATCGAGCGCAGCACGGTGGATGATTTCTTCAACACGGTCAGGGCGATGAACTTTTACGACGATCAGAGCATGACCACGCGGGAATTGTTTGAGAAATTCTTTCCGGGCCGCTCGGATGTCCACCGTCTGCTGATGGAGCCTATCACCTACGCCAACGGCTCCACGCTCAACGAGCCGGCAATCACTTATGGGATTGTTTTCTCGAATTTCATGAGTCAGGGCGTGTTCACCTTTGAGGGCGGCACAGACAAGCTTATTGCGATGATGGCCGACGAGCTGCAAAAAAACGGCGTGACCATCTGCACCGGCGTGAAAGCCGAGCGGGTTTTGGTGGAGAAAGGCAAGGTGCGCGGCGTGCTGGCTGAAGGCCGGGAGATCGCCGCCAAAGCGGTGATTTCCAATTCTGGTATCACCAACACCATTGATCAGCTTGCGGGACGTGAGGCGTTCAGCTACGATTTCCTCAGCCGTTTCGACAAGGTGGCAGTGAACAACTCATCGTGTCAGGTCTATTTCGGCATCCGCAAGGGCGAGTCGTTCCCGGATGTCGGCGACTTGCTCTTCACGTCCACTGCCGAGAATTTCTCCTCCGAGGAAATGCGCAGAATGGACACGCAAAGCCGCACGTTTTCGGTCTATTATCCAAAAACCCGGCCAGAGCATCCTGATTACACGGTCGTCGCCTCGATGAACGCCAACTACGACGACTGGGCCAAGCTCGATGCGCAGGCATACGCGCAGGAAAAAGAGGCGATGGCGGAACGCTGTTTGGTTGATTTGGAACGCTACATTCCCGGCATCCGCGCCAAGATTGACACTGTGGCGACGGCCACGCCCAAGACCTTTCACCGCTACACCCTGCACACTAAGGGCACTTCCTTTGGCACCAAGTTTGAGGGGCTGGATATTTCCCGCTCGCTGTTCAAGGAAGTGGGCGGACTGTTTCATGTCGGCTCGGTCGGCATCATCATGAGCGGCTGGCTGGGCGCGATCAATTATGGCGTGATTGTTGCTAATGATGCGGATGCGTATGTGAGAGGATGAGGATTTTTCGTTCCCACGTTTTGGCGTGGGAACAGGAGCAAAATATTTTATGAAAAGAAAAATTCAGTCTTTAAGAAATCTTATTACTGGCGATACTATTAATGCTGACAAATGGCTTGCCTCGTTGAAGGAGCCAGAGTTATTTGTATTGCGAGGAAAATTAAAAAGAGATTACAAGGAAAGCAATGTAGAATTTGTCTGTGAGATATGTAATCAACCTGTTTACCTTGTTGGAAATATTAAAAAAGAACATTATTTTAAGCACTGGCAAGAGCTTGGCGATTGTCCGATAAAAACAAGCGGGAAATATTCTCAAAAAGAAATCAACAGGATGAAATACAATGGGGCTAAAGAGAGTAAGGCTCACATTGAAATAAAGGAGCATTTGTACAAAATGCTCTCTGTAGACCACTTGTGTTCTCAGGTTAACAAGGAGAAAGTCGTCAAATCAATAGATATCGAAGGGTGGTGGAAAAAACCTGACATCTCTCTTTTTGTTAGAGATAACAATGTTGTCATAGAAATACAGCTATCAACAACCTATCTTGATGTAATCGTTGACAGAACTCTTTTTTATGAAAAGAATGAAACCATGATGCTGTGGGTATTTGCTGAAAAAGCGATGCAAGGCTTCAGGTTTACAGAGAAAGATATATTTTACAACAATAAAAGAAATGCTTTCGTTATAACTTCAGAATCGAAAAAAATTTCAAAAGAAAATGGAAGACTTCATTTGTTGTGCTGCTATCAAGAGCCATCCCTCGAAAATGACATAATAAAAGATAAATGGACTGAGCAGATCATCTCTATCGAGGAACTGAAATTTGATAAAAATCAATTTAAAGTTTATTATTTTAATTATGAACAGCACCTTAAAAGTCTGAAAGGCATTTTGTTAGACAGCTTATCTAAACAATTTGAATCGTTCTGGGTCAATCAAGATCAATCCGGCGAAGAAGTAAGAGGCAGGCGAATTATTGATTTTATTGTAAAATTTAATGAGTTGGGTATTGAAATTAAAGAAATAAGTCACAAATTATTTAACATAATCAGCGCGTTGTACTCATTGAAGCATGGAAAGGTTATAAAATATCGCTTCCCAAACTTGCTTGGACTAACAAATATGATTTTAGAAGAATATAAAGATTATACATATATTTATCTTTGGGCTATACATACATTCAATAGAAGCGAAGACATATCAAGTGCAGATTCATTTAAACGGAAGGTTGAAAGATATAAAGAAGAAAAACCACTCCAAAATAAAGATCATGATAATTTTCTCGCAATACTTTTTCCTGAACTGTCCGGAAAAATAATAAATCGAAATAACTAATTATTTATCAGAATATTTTCACTCAATAAGGTGAATATTAAAAATACCTCGTTAATATCCTAAGCATCTTCATCAGCGCACTCGCCGAGTATTTCAACGAAATGCAGTGATATTGACTTTCTCATTTAACTTGACGGCACTGCGAACGGCATCAAGAGATATATGAATGTGAAATTTGAGTTTGAAGAACTGTTTTCACCGCCCGTTGATTTCATCATGCAAAAATAGCCGCATCAAAGAATATGTCTTGTTCAAAAATAAGGATTATTTATGCCTCATGATCATGAAACTAAC
Source organism: Candidatus Electronema nielsenii (assembly GCA_026122915.1). Taxonomy (GTDB): domain Bacteria; phylum Desulfobacterota; class Desulfobulbia; order Desulfobulbales; family Desulfobulbaceae; genus Electronema; species Electronema nielsenii. Next base: position 6,274 of record JAGIXO010000016.1, read on the forward strand.
TTATCTGTGCAATGACATAACATGCAGCTGACTATCAGTATATCGGAAATTATTCCAAGAGAAAAAACGGCCAAGCTCCTTGCAGGAATAAAAGAACTCTTCAGCAAAGAGGGGGTGTCCTGTGAAATAGAAAAAAAAATTGCTCAACGCGACCCTTGGGATGATCTCAATATCGAAGACATTTCCGTTGATGCAGGAGTTGAAGATTTTGCCGAAAATCATGATCATTATCTTTATGGGACGGCAAAACGTTCATGAAACAGGTCTTTGTTGACACATCTGCGTTGATTGCTATTGGCAACCGAAGAGATGCCTTCCATGCGCAAGCTCTGACCATACGCGATGAACTCAGACTCTCTCAGAGATATTTCGTCACAACCGATGCAATTTTGCTCGAATTCGGCAATGCTTTCGGCGCGGTCAACCTGAAGCCTACGGCGGTCAAAATGATTGAGGCGGTCAGAGGTTCTGAAAAATGGCAGCGCATTTCTTTGGATGATACGCTGATGGAACGAGGCTTTCAGCAGTTCAAGCAGATGGCGGATAAAGACTGGGGATTTGTCGATTGCATCAGCATCCTTGTCGCAAGAGACATGGGGATAAAGGAAATATTTTCAACAGATCATCATTTTGAGCAGGCTGGTTTCAATATATTGCTGAAAAAATAACTGCGAGAGCCGCCATTGAACACCTTCACCAAGCAAAATGGTATCTCCCTCTACCTTCGTAATAACCGGGCAGGATAAGGAAAAATGGAATTTGAAACCGTGATCGGGCTGGAAGTCCACGCCCAGATGAAGACCAAGAGCAAGATATTCTGCGGCTGCTCGACCGAATTCGGCGCGCCGCCCAACACTCAGACCTGTCCGGTCTGCTTGGGAATGCCCGGCTCGCTGCCTGTGCTCAACCGGCAGGTGGTGGAGAATGGCATCAAGTTAGCCTTGGCCGTGGATGCAGAGATCAACCGGGAGAACCGCTTTGCCCGCAAGAACTACTTCTATCCTGATCTGCCCAAGGGCTATCAGATATCGCAGTTCGAGCTGCCTATTGCCGAGCATGGCCGCTTGGAGATTGAGGTCAATGGCGAGAAGAAGACCATAGGCATCACCCGCGCCCACATGGAGGAAGACGCAGGCAAGCTGATTCATGACGAGCGCGAGCCGAAGAGCTATGTTGACCTCAACCGCACCGGCACGCCGCTTTTAGAGATTGTCAGCGAGCCGGATTTGCGCTCGCCGGAAGAGGCGGCGGCATATCTCAAGCAGCTGCACGCCATAGTCCGCTGCTTGGACATCTGCGACGGCAACATGCAGGAAGGCAGCTTCCGCTGCGATGCCAACATTTCGCTGCGGCCCAGAGGCCAAGAGAAGCTCGGCACCCGCACTGAGCTGAAGAACATGAACTCCTTCCGCAACGTGCAGATGGCGCTCGAATATGAGGAGCGGCGGCAGCGGGACATTCTCCTTGATGGCGGCAGTATCACCCAGGCCACGCTGCTCTGGAACCCAGATACAGGCCGCACCGAGGCCATGCGCGGCAAGGAGGAGGCGCACGACTACCGCTACTTCCCAGACCCGGACTTAGTGCCGATCGTGATTGACGAGGCGTGGATAGAGCAGATGCGGCAGAGCTTGCCTGAACTACCCAAGCAGCGGCGACTGCGCTTCATGGACAGGCTCGGCATTGCGGAAGAGGCAGCAGCCATCCTTACTTCCTCCCGTGAGCTGGCCGACTTCTTCGAGCAGGTCTGCACTGACTTCGGCAATGCAAAGAAGGCGGCTAACTTCATCACCACTGAGCTGCTGCGTGAATACAGCCCAGAGCAGTTTGGCGACTGCAAGGTAACGGCCAAGCAGCTCGCTGCTCTACTGGCAATGGAGGAGAAGGGTACGATCTCTGGCAAGATTGCCAAGACCGTCTTTGCCGAGATGCTGGCTACCGGCGCAGACCCGGAGTTCATCGTCAAAGAGAAAGGACTGGTGCAGATGAGCGACGAGGGCGAGCTGCTGGCTGCTGTCCGCGAGGTTCTTGCTGCCAACCCAGAGCAGGTGCAGCAGTTCCGCGAAGGCAAGACCAAGGTCATGGGTTTTCTGGTCGGTCAGTTGATGCAGAAGACCAAGGGGAAAGCGAATCCGCAGTTGGCGAACAAGCTCTTGACGGAGGAGCTGAAGTAAAAGGATTTGTTAAGAATGCCTGCTGCACAACACAACAGGCCGGAAGAGATTCCGGCCTTCCGGCCCGTTCAGTCCTCCGACCGCACATCCAGAATATCCACCAGCCTGCCCGCATAGCCGTTGCGCGCAAGACTGACCAGCGCGTCAAAGCTCTTCACAACCACAGTCAGCTCAGTCACCGCAGAGTTGGGAAAGCCCTGCAAGGTGAGCGTTCCGTTCGCCGTGACCGTCACTGCCGGGCCTGCCTTGCCGTCCTCAGTCATATCGATCAGGCTGAAGAGCAGATGGCCTGCGTGAACATCCAGCACGGCCTGAATCCGCAGCCGCTCGTTCGCGGTAGCTGTTCCACCGGTCACACTGACAAGGGCGCTGTCCGCGCTGCCAGTGAGGATGCCTGTTTCCGGCGGATGAGGATGGCCGAAAAGCGGCACGGTCAAGGGCGAGCGCAGCTTGCGGTTGTACACGCCAGTGCGCACCGTACCATGCTCGGTATATTGCGCGCTGATGGAGAGCGCATACTCATTGTTCCACGGATGCGCTTGGGCCGGGATTGTCGGAGTCAGCATAACTGAGGTATTCGAGATCGCGCCAAATATCTGCTGCGCCGTGCTGCCTGAGCGCGTGCCTTCAATCACGCAGCCGCATTCCGGGTCGTCTTCAGCAAAGGCGAGATTCGAGCCGCTCAGTTTGAGGATGTTGCCTGCCACAAGCACATCAGGCAGCTTCAGGTGGGTATCTTCAGCAAAAGAAATCACGGGCAGCTTGGTTTCAACCGGGAGCTTTTCAAAGCGGGCCTCTTGCCGCACCTTACGCACAAAGGGAGCGGTCGCATAAACCTTCACTTGCAGCGACTCCGCGCCTCCAGGCAGCGGGTCGTTTGGGCTGTCCATCTTGCCAGTGAACGAGTTCGTGAAGGTGAGGGCATCTTTGATCGTCACCTGCCTGCCACCGATCAGATGCGCCTGAATATTGCCGAACAGATCGCTAATAGTCGTTTTGATGGATTCCAGGTCACTGCCGGGATGCGCTGCGGCTATCTCGGCGGCCAGCTCGTCAATGCCAACCACTTTGCTCGGCACAAAACGCGGTCTGTAGGAAATGGGGGTGGTGAGGCCGTTCATCTCCGGTCGCCATTGAATACGATCCATAGCTGTTCTCCTGTTGAATTATCTGCTTGTGATAACTGCGCAAGTCAACCTTCACGGCATCATAAAGCGCGTAAGGCGGCTTGTCAAGAGAATTTGCGGGCAAATCCTAAGCTAATGGGATTTGAAATCCTAAACGTTTGGGATTTACATTCCTAAGCTAATGGGATTTGAAATCCTAAACGTTTGGGATTTAGAATCCTAAGCTAATGGGATTTAGAATCCTAAGCTAATGGGATTTAGAATCCTAAGCTAATGGGATTTAGAATCCTAAGCTAATGGGATTTGCAATCCTAAACGTTTGGGATTTTGGCGGGCAAGGAGGGAGGGGTTGCGGCTTAATGGGAGGAGCTGCGTTGCTGGGCCAGCTTATCCAGCCACTGCTGCACCTTCTTGGCAGCGGGGTGTCCCATTGCCTGAAACAGACTCAGGCTCTTCTTCCACAGCTCTTCCGCTTGCGTAAGATCACCGCGCTTCTCATACACAAGGCCCAGATTGGCGTAATTCGCTGCCATGCCTTCCTTGCTGCCCAAGGCTTCGCTGATCTCAAGGCTCTTCCTGTACATCTCCTCCGCCTTGTCCAGCTCGCCGCGTGTCCGATACACAAGGCCCAGATTGCCGTAATCCTGCGCCATGCCTTCCTTGCGGCCCAAGGCTTGTTCAATCTCAAGGCTCTTCCTGTGCATCTCCTCGGCCTTGTCTAACTCGCCGCGTGTCTTATACACAATGCCCAGATTGCCGTAATCCTGCGCCATGCCTTCCTTGCGGCCCAAGGCTTCGTCAAGTGCAAGAGCCTTCCTGAACATCTCCTCCGCCTTGTCTAACTCGCCGCGTATCCCATACACAATGCCCAGATTGCCGTACTGATTCGCCATGCCTTCCTTGCTGCCTAATGCTTCGTTGAGCGCAAGGCTCTTCCTGTGCATTTCTTCCGCCTTGTCTAACTCACCGAGTGTCTGATACACATTGCCCAGATTGCCGTAAGCCGCTGCCTGTTCCTTTTTGTCCTGATGCGCTTCACCCAAGGCCAGCACTTTGCGGTATGCCTCTTCCGCCTGCGCAAGCTCCCCTGTGCGCCACAGCACATGCCCAAGCCGGTTCCAGCCGTCCGCATTGTCCGGGTCAAGCTGCACCGCCTTCTGGTACGCAGCCAAGGCCGCCTTGGTGTCGCTCATATACGCCAATGCGCCCAAGTGGCGGGCTGCGGCGGCTGCTTCTTTGTTCGCCTTTTGCCCTTCCGCCTCTTTGCTGCGCAGCACCTCAGCAAAGATTGCCTGCGCCTTGGCCGTGTCGCCCTGCTGCAATGCCTGCAAGGCATCATTGATGCTTGCGGCGGGCGCATCAGCTTTCGCCAAAGCGGTGATTGCTTCAGTCAACGCCTTGATCTGCTCATCCTTGGCCTCCAGCTGCGGCCCAACCAGCTCTTTTGCCAGCTTGCCCGCCTCCTCCGAGGACATGCCATAGGTCACAGCGACATTGCCGCCCGCATGAATCGCTGGCGACTGATTGCCTTGAGTGAAGATGCCGCGCAACAGACGGAGAAAGAAGTTGTTCTCCTGCCTGCCAATGGCGTTCTTGCCTTGAGCGATGTTCTGCTCTCCGCCCTTGCTGTCAAAGGTGTCTCCCATCTTGTTTCCTTTGCTCCTGTTGTTTGCTTACACAATCCCCAGCTTGCAGCCCAATGCCTCAACCACCTTCCTGACTGTCTCGAACTTCGGCGAGCTGCCCTGCGCCAAGGCTTTGTAGAGATTCTGGCGGCTGAGATTGGCCTTCTTGGCTATTTCGCTGATGCCCTGCGCCTTTGCCACCTGCCCAATGGCCATCATCAGCTGCTCGCTGTCGCCTTCCTCAAAGGAAACCTTGAGGTATTCACGGATCATCTCTGGGCTGTCGAGATATTCAACTGCATCCCATGTTCTCGTGGTTATCTTATTCATGATCTTGCTCCAGTTCTGCCATGATGGCTTTTGCCCGTTCAATGTCTTTGCTCTGGCTTGATTTGTCGCCGCCGCAGAGGAGGAAAACAACTTTGCACGCTCTTATGGTGTAGTAAGCGCGGAAGCCGGGGCCGAAAAAGAAACGCAGCTCAAACAGCCCGTCTCCTATGTTTTTGTGATCACCAAAGCTGCCAAGCTGAATCCTGTCAAAACGGCTGATGATTCTTGCCCGGAACGTGATGTCTTTGATGCCAGCCATCCATCTGTCAAAGACATTGGTTGTCTCAATTTCGTATTTCATCTGTTGACTGTCGCATGGAAGAGACAAGTTGTCAAGAATGCCAGCCGCAAAACACAGCGGGCCGGAAAGAGATTCCTCCCTTCCGGCCCGTTCAGTGCTTCGTATGCGGCAGCTTCTTAGAACACGCCCTTCACCTTGCCGGTCTCCACATCCACATCAATGCGGCGATAGGCGGGATCAGAAGCCGTGCCCGGCATCAGCGTGATTGCCCCGGCCACTGGCACGACAAAGCCTGCGCCCTTGTAGGTGAGGATGTCGCGGATGGGCAGCGTCCAGCCTTTGGGCGCACCCTTCAGCTTGGGATCATGCGAGAGCGAGAGATGCGTCTTAACCATGCAGGTGGTCATGTTCTTCATCTCCGGGTCTGCCTCCAGCCGCTTCAGCTTGGCCTGCGCTTCCGGTGTGTAGCTCACGCCGTCGCCGCCGTACACTTCCTTGACAATCAGCTCAATGCGCTTGGAGAGCGGAGTCTCCAGATCGTAGAGGAACTTGAAGTCGTTCGGCTCCTCGCAGGCATCAATGACCGCATCCGCAAACTCCAGTGCGCCCTCACCGCCGTGCTGCCAATGCGTTGACAAGGCCACCCGCGCTCCGGCTGCCTCACATATCCGGCGCACGGCCTTGGTCTCGTTGTCGCTGTCGGTGTAGAAGGCGTTGATGCAGACGACCGGGTTGATGCCCGCCTTCTTTACGGTCTCAATGTGATGAATCAGGTTCTCGCAGCCCTTCTCCACCCAGCCGACGTTCTCGCCCTTGTACTCCTCCGGCATTGGACGGCCCGGCACAGGGATGGGCGCACCGCCGTGGCATTTGAGCGCACGGATGGTTGCGACGACTACTGCGCAGTTCGGCTTGAGGCCAGAGTAGCGGCACTTGAGGTTCCAGAACTTCTCGAAGCCGATGTCCGCGCCGAAGCCAGACTCGGTGATGTTGTAGTCTGCCAGCTTGAGAGCAACGCGGTCGGCAATGACAGAGGATTGACCAATAGCGATGTTGGCGAACGGACCGGCATGGACAATCACCGGCTGCCCCTCAATGGTCTGCATCAGGTTGGGGTTGATCGCATCCACCATCCACGCAGTCATTGCACCTGCCACATCCAAGTCCGTAGCAGTGATCGGCCTGTCTTGCTTGTCATAGGCCATTACCATCCTGCCGATCCGCTCGCGCATGTCTTTCAGGTCTTTGGCAATGGAGAGGATGGCCATGATCTCGGAGCTGACTGCGATGTTGAAGCCGGACTGCATGGTCATGCCGTCCGAGGTGCCGCCAAGCCCGATGGTGATGTTGCGCAGGGCTTGGGCGCAGTAGTCCATGATCCAGCGGAACTCCACCTTCTTGGGGTGGATATCGAGACGGCGCAGACCGCGCTGACTCAGCTGCTCGTCGGTGTAGTTGCTCTCATGCTGCATACGGGACGTGAGCGCGACCATGCCGAGGTTGTGGGCATTCATGATCGCGTTGATGTCGCCGGTCATGCCCAGCGAGAAGGGCGTGAGCGGCACACACTGCGACAAACCGCCGCCTGCTGCCGAGCCTTTGATGTTCATGGTCGGGCCGCCGGAAGGCTGGCGGATAGCACCAACCACGGACTTGCCGCGCTTGCCCATGCCCTGCACTAAGCCCATCGAGCAGGTGGACTTGCCTTCGCCCAGCGGGGTCGGGGTGATGGCGGTCACATCAATGTACTTGCCGTCGGGCCGGTCTTTCAGCCGCTCAAGGATGGCGCGGTAGTCCAGCTTAGCCAAGTAATGGCCGTGCGGCAGCAGCTCCTCCTTCTTCAGGCCAAGCTGCTCGCCCAGCTGATAGACGGTCTTCATGCTGCTTTCAGCGGCTTCAGCGATTTCCCAGTCGGCGTGTTTGGTGGGATCCAAAGGCATGGCGGTTCTCCTGTGTGAAAGAAATTAAAGGGATTGAAGACTGCAAATTCAGAGCATATAAGAAGCGCACCAGAGCTGGTGCGGTGCAGACAATAGTACGAATACACCTTGATAGCAGGTTTAGAACGTATTGTCAAGGAGTAGCAGCGTCCAGCGAACTGAAGCAATTGCTGAAATGAGTCAAACAGATCAACGCATCGGAAGGAAGTGGCAAAAGATTGCAACAGAGACGGGGAAAATAGGCAGCAGGAAAGGCTCGTGCATCCCCTCATTGTGCCTTATTGGCTACTGGTTGCCCTGTCAATCATCGCTTTCACATCAGGGACAGTATTTATCGCCTGAAGTTGGATTTCTGGATGCTGATTTCTGAAAACACGAAAGACTTCATCGGCAAAGGCTTGACCAATCTCCTCCACTCCTTCAAAATCAAGAATAACCCTTTTGAATCTGTCAATCCGAGCTAAAAGCCTTTTAGCTTGCGAACGAGAGACAAGGCTTTCATTCCCATAACGTGCCAACGATACAGGGACAACTGTTTTGTCAAAGCTATAGTTTTCTTCAGAGGAATACTCATCAAATACTGCTTTTATATTTCTCGATGAATTATTTGCTATTTTCATAAAAACAGCTGTCCCGCTTTCGAGAGGATCGCACTCTAGTATCCAGTCTTCCGGTTTGTTCCATTCATGGGAAAAATGTACTCCCCCTGAATAAATTGCATATCTATCAAACATTCGAGATGAAAAAAAGATTCCTTCACCTGTGTGACGTTCAGGTGCGGTAGTTAATTTACCTTTTGCAAGCTCCAAGACAGCTTGGCGTTCATCGTTGAGATGAAATTTTTCCTGAATTTTTCTAAAGATGCCAATGCCATCGTCAAGAATGAGTATCTCTGAATGTAGAGGATATTTTTTGATGGAAATCAATACAGATCGACCTTGAGAGTGATCAATGGCATTGTTCAACATTTCTGTAAAACCATAACTTAATATTTGTGTTATGTTATCTGGGAGCACGCCAAGTATTAGCATGGCAAAATTCCTCCACACTCGATCTTCTTCTAGCCCTGAAAGAATAAAACTTTCTACCTTCTCAACGAGTGGATGGAGGCGATAGATTCTGTTGCGGTTGTTTCCTTCCACCGTGATGGATTGCTGCCCGATCAGCCTGTTAAGATGATTATTAACAGCTTGCCTCGTGATGCCAAATTCTTTGGCTGTAACAGCGGCTAGATCCTTTGGATGCTCTTCAACATTGGTTAGAATGAATTGCCGGATATTCTCTCCGCGCGTGCGTACACCTGCCATGATCTTGCCTGTAGTTGATTTTGCTTGTCAAAAAGAATGGATCGGGATTATAGAAACTATGTTCATCGATGTCTATGCAAGGTTATCTTGCTATATTGTAAATATTATCCAGATGTATTGTCAATATTATTTTCACAACATGGGAAATCAAGCCAAGTTTTTATTCGGTTACGAATGCTACTTGTTAGCAGGTTTAGAACGTATTGTCAATAAAGAGCAATACAGGAAAGCTGCGCATAAATTAGTTGCCGAACAGAGGACAGCACGTTATATCAAAGAAGACGATTGACGGCAGGCCGTGATGCCCGGACATCCGAGATTCCTCACACCTTGAAATAACGCCATGATTTTGAAAAACAACCACCTGCTTCGTAGCCGCTGCTTTATCGGCGGCGCATGGACAGACGGCGCGGCAGGGAAAACTATTGAAGTTCGTAATCCCGCTACCGGAGAGCTACTCGGCACGGTGCCGTCTTTGGGCCGTGAAGAAACCCGACAGGCGATTGCCGCCGCCGAAGCCGCGTGGCCCGGCTGGAGAAATCGTACCGCTCATGAGCGCAGTCGCCTCATCCGCCGATGGTACGATCTCATCGTTGAGAATCAGCGCGATCTGGCGGTGATTATGACTGCCGAGCAGGGCAAGCCGCTGGCTGAATCGCTGGGTGAAATACTGTACGGGGCCAGCTTTGTTGAGTGGTTTGCCGAGGAAGCCAAGCGGGTCTATGGTGACACGATTCCTATGGCCCAGCCGGGTAAACGAATCATTGTGATTAAACAGCCGATAGGAGTCTGTGCCGCAATCACGCCGTGGAATTTCCCCTCTTCCATGATCACCCGTAAGGTTGCCCCAGCTTTGGCAGCAGGCTGTCCGGTGGTCGTCAAGCCCGCTGCCCAAACGCCTTTCTCGGCCTTGGCCTTGGCTGTGCTGGCTGAGGAAGCCGGACTCCCGCCGGGCGTGTTCAATGTCCTCACTGGCCCAGCGCGAGAGATCGGCAGCGAGCTAACCTCCAACCCAGCGGTGCGTAAGCTGAGTTTTACCGGTTCCACCGAAGTAGGCAAGGTGCTGATGCGTCAGTGCGCAGACACGGTGAAGAAGGTCTCGTTGGAGCTGGGCGGCCATGCGCCCTTCATTGTCTTTGACGATGCTGATCTGGATGCGGCAGTTGCCGGGGCGATTGCTTCCAAATACCGCAATTCAGGCCAAACTTGCGTCTGTGCTAATCGTTTTATTATTCAGAAAGGCATCTATAAGACCTTTGCCGAACGACTGATCAAGGCCGTGACTGAACAACTCCGGGTGGGTAATGGTTTTGACGAAGGCGTAACCCAAGGGCCGCTGATTGATCTTAACGCTGTGTTAAAGATGGAGCATCAAATTCAAGATGCTCTGGATAAAGGGGCGCGTTTAGGTTGCGGCGGCAAGAGGGTGGGCGAGACAGGCTTTTTCTTTGAGCCGACGGTTCTACTCGACGTGACTCCAGATATGCTGATCGCCCACGAGGAGACCTTCGGCCCGATTGCACCACTCTTCTCGTTTTCTACAGAAGAGGAAGCGGTTGCCTTGGCTAACGATACGCCCTACGGCTTGGCTTCTTACTTTTTCAGTCGTGACATCGGCAAGTGCTGGCGAGTGGCTGAAAATCTCGAATACGGCATGGTGGGTATCAACACTGGCATTATGTCAACCGAGTCTGCACCTTTTGGCGGCATTAAGGAATCTGGCATCGGACGGGAAGGTTCAAAGTACGGGATTGAGGAATATTTAGAGCTGAAATACCTGTGTTTGGGAGGGATTGAAAGGTAATCTGTTAGAGATAACTGTAATCCGTCTCATGAAATCAAAACTGATGATACGTCCTGAAACTCGCTGTATCGTTATCACCGGTCTAAGCGGTGGCTCCGGCAAATCGGTGGCTTCAGTCGCACTAACGGCGGCCTTACGGCAACGCGGCAACCGGGTAGCGCCGTTCAAAAAAGGGCCAGATTACATAGATGCGGGCTGGTTAACAGCGGCGGCTGGTCAGCCCTGCTATAACCTTGACCCGTTCCTGATGAGCGTGGCGGCTGTCGGCGAATCCTTTCAACGGCATGTGGCTGGTGCGGATTTTACCCTCATTGAGGGCAATCGGGGATTATATGACGGCGTGACAGCGGAAGGTGAATTTTCCACCGCAGAGTTAGCCGTGTTGCTGGATGTACCCGTCCTCTTGGTCGTCAATTGCAGCAAGACCACCCGGACAGTGGCGGCGATGGTGCTTGGTTGTCGAGAATTAGATAAGCGGGTGCGTATTGCCGGGGTGATCTTGAATCAGATTGCCTCGCCCCGCCACGAACGGATTATTCGCCAAGCAGTGGAACAGGATACCGGCATCCCGGTGGTCGGAATCATCCCACGTTTGGAGAAGGACATTTTCCCCATGCGCCATCTCGGCGTACTTCCGCATCAGGAGTACGGCGACAGCAATGCCGAGGCAGCAGTCAGTCGTCTTGCCGCGCTGGCTGAGGCGCATTTTGATCTGGACTTGATTGTTCGATTAGCCGAGCCGCGATGTTTTGAACCGCAGTCCGCTTTGCCACAGATCAAGGACACGGAGAACGTGACCATCGGTATCTTGCGCGATGCGGCCTTTCAGTTCTATTATCAAGAAAATCTCGATGCTCTGCGTGAAGGCGGCGCGGAGCTGGTGATGATCAATGCTCTGATCGCCGAGCAGCTGCCGGAGGGCTTGGATGCGCTTTACATCGGCGGTGGCTTCCCAGAAACTCATGCCCAGCATTTAGGAGAAAACGCCTCCTTCCGTACTTCTGTCCGGCAAGCGGCGGAGCAAGGGTTGCCGATCTATGCGGAATGTGGCGGGCTGATGTATCTGGGTCGCTCAATCATTGTGGACGGCAGCGAATATCCGTTAGTTGGGGTTTTTCCGGTCACATTTACCATGTCGCAGAAACCGCAGGCCCACGGTTATTCTATCTGTACAGTTGAGCAAAAGAATCCTTTTTATCCGCTCGGAACACAGATCAAAGGGCATGAATTCCGCTATTCAACAGTGGCGAATTGGAACGGTAGGGCAGAGGAGTTGGCTTTGCGGATGGAGCGGGGAACAGGTTTTCAGGGAAAACGAGACGGGCTGCGGAAAAACAATGTGCTGGCTCTTTACACCCACGTGCTGGCTCCGGGTGCGCCGGAATGGGCGGCAGGACTGCTGCGGGCTGCACAAGATTGGAGAAAAAAGGCAGGCATTCCAATAAGGAATAACCTGCCTAATTGCTTCTGACAACAGCGATTACTTGTTCAGAATATCCTTCCGCACGCTGTTTGCAACATCCGCAGCCTTTTTAATCTGCTCATCTTTCACGCCCAGCTCTTTCAAAGCCGCACCCAAATGCTCAAGAATAACATCAAAGTGGCTGTCGTTCAGCCCTTTCTGCACTAAATGAGCATGAGCAGTGCGCAGGTCGCGACCGGCATACGCATTAGGGCCGCCAAAGGCAAAGGTCAAAAAAGCCTTCTGCATTGCTCTCTGACGATCCATATCAACCCCTTTGAAAAAGCCGTTGACCCGATCATCAGCCAGCACTTTTTTGTAGAAAAGATCAACTGCTGCATCAACGGCCTTCTCGCCGCCCAGCTGCTCATACAGGGTCGGTTCAGTAGGCTTTGCTGCTTCTGTCGCCGGAGCCTCAACCTTGGTTTCCGGGGCAGCGGCAGGTGCAGCAGCTGTTTCTTTTGCAAAGGCATTATGGCCAACAGCAATGGTCAAAAAAGCTGCTGCGACTGTTGCTACGAGAATTGTTTTTTTCATGAATCAGGCTCCATCTGAGGACATTTTGCCCTCTAAAATTTTGTGAAGCAGCCAGCGACAATATAGCCTGCCGCTTCTTCGTTTTGATCAGCAGAACATGCTGCGGGAAGAATCATTCCTTCTCAAAACAAAATTGTATGCTTTAGGGCAAAAAATGGCAAGAAGGATTTTTTGCAACTGTGGTGGGAAGGAATTGAAGGAAAACAAAATGAAGAACGGCAGGGAGGGGAGATACAAAAAACATAGGCGGCAGGCTCATTGTGTGAACCTACCGCCTACGGTGCCGCACTTCTATGCCAAAGTTAATTTGGCATGAATATGCAACCAAAAGATATTACTTCTTATCTTTTGCTTTCTTCTCTTTAGCGGCAGCTTCATCAGCAGGTGCAGCATCAGCCGGAGCAGCTTCAGCCGGTGCAGCAGCTTCAGCCGGTGCAGCTTCAGCCGGTGCAGCTTCAGCCGGTGCAGCTTCAGCCGGTGCAGCTTCCTCGCCTTTAACGGCAGCAGCCTCAGTAGTAGCAGCTTCAGCGGCAGGTGCAGCTTCTTCAGCCGGTTTCTTTGCAAAAGCGGCATTGCTTGCTGCAACAACGAACAGAGCGGCGGCCAAGAATAACAGTGCTTTCTTCATGATCAAGGGTCCTTGCGAGGGATATTTTTCCCTCTGAAATTTATGAAGCGGTTAGCGGCAATCTGCCGATAACTCTTCGTTTATAGCAGCAGAAAATGCTGTGGGAAAGCGATAATCTTTCTTAAAAGAAGAATTTATTCTTTTAAGAGAGGAAACGCAAGTATTTTTTTGTCTTTTTTTAACGTGCAAGCTGTTTTCAGCTAACCTATCTTAGCGGCTATGTTTTTTGCTCTTTCAGTAAGTTAAGCCTACTTTTACAGGTTGTCCTTTTCAATTTTTGCACATACACATACTTTTGGTGATTTTTGCCCAGATTAATCGAGCTACCGAAACAGAGGAGTGACAGTGAACCTCGGATGCTAACTCATAAAGCAAACAATTTAAATCGGTTGGCGTTGCGTCCGCAACATCAATTTCCTGTGTTCCTCTTTTTTTGATAGAGGAACACCGCCCGGTTGTGCTCCTTCAAGGTGCGGGAAAACTGATGGCTGCCGTCGTTTTTCGAGACGAAGTACAGATACGGCACATCTGCCGGGCGCAGTGCCGCAGCCAAGGCCGCTTTCCCCGGATTGCAGATCGGCCCGATAGGCAGGCCGCTGATGGCGTAGGTGTTGTAAGGGGTTGCCGCCAGCAAGTCAGCTTTGGTTAAATTGCCGTTGAAATCCTTAATGCCGTAGATGGTAGTTGGGTCGGATTGCAGACGCATTCCCGTGCGCAGCCGATTATAAAAGACCCCAGCGATGCTCTTCCTTTCGCTGGCCGCGCCGGTCTCTTTTTCCACAATCGAGGCCAAGGTGAGGAGCTGATGCCGATTTAGCCCCTTGCTTTCCGTTGCTCTCAGCTCCTTCCAGACCGCGAAAAAACGCCGCACCATCGTGCTGATGATTGTGCGTTCATCGGTCTCGCCGCGCACTAGGCTGTAGGTTTCCGGGAAAAGATAGCCTTCCAGTGAGTCCGCTTCCACGCCAAGGCCGCGCAGCAGCCCGCTGTCCCGGCAGAGCTGAAGAAAAACGGCGCGGTCCGCCCAGCCTTCCTTGGCGAAAATCTCGGCAATCTGTACCATTGTCAAGCCTTCCGGCACCGTGACCAAATGCTGCACCGGTTTGGCCGTGTGGAGAAAACGGATCAGCTCCAGCGGAGTCAGGCCAAGCGGCACGCTGAATTCACCTGCTCGCAGTTTGGGCGGGTCTTTTTTTTCAAGCTCCCGCAGCAGACGCAGCAGCGCGAGAAAACGGATGTCGTCGCGGATCAGGCCATGATAGCCAAGGAGTTCCTTGATCTGCCGGATTCCCGCTCCTTTGGGTATCTGGACAAGCACCTCGCCGCTGCCGGTGACAGGCGTGAAGACGTAGTAAGCAAACCAGCCCGCCGCAGTCAGGCTGAGGAGAAGAAGCAGGGCAAAAACGATGCGGCAGAAGGAGCGCATGAATCATTACCGGTTATGAGAATTGGTTATGTGTCTGATGAAAGAGAACAACCGGCGGCAAAGAATCCACTGTATGTGAGGCGGCGACGGCTGTCAAGCATTCGGTGCGGCGAGGGCAAGGTAATGCGGGGCATATTGTTCTTGACATCGCGGAAAAGCAGAGCTATATCAGGCTGAAGCAGTGGAAAGGTCGATTTGGCCGCAAACGTTCCCGACTCACTTTTGCACCTTCCCGGCCAGCTTGGGGAGGTTCCTTGCCGAGCTAAGAATCTTCCCGGCTTGGCAGCGGACATTCCTGATTAAACTGGAAACATCCGCTGCCGGTTTGGGAACGTTCATAGACAGGCAAAGAAGATTCGTGGCCAAACTGGGAAGTTTTTTGGCCGAGCCGTGGACATCCGCAGGCAGACCGTGAACGTCCTTAGCTTGGCTGCGGATGTCCGCAGCGCACCGCTCCGCATGGAGCAGCCACTTTTCTCAGGAGGAAAGCTCATGTCGTACAAACGCAGAATGTCTCAAATCATCGCCGACGCAAGGCAGCGTTCAAGCGGCCTGAAGACGATTGACCCGGCCTTAGATTTGGGCGGCGGCCTCAGCGTGGCGGCATTCGATGCCCGGATTGCCACGGCGCAGGCCTCGCTGGATGCCTACAACACCCTGCTGGCGCAGGCGGACGCGGCGGGCAACAATTTCAACGAAGACGAGAAGGAGGCGCGCGTGATGTCGGGGCGGCTGCTGGCCGGAGTGGGCGCACGCTACGGCAAGGACAGCAACGAGTACGAAATGGCGGGCGGCACCCGCACCAGCGACATTGATTATCATCCGAGCGTACCGCCGGAGGAAGAGGGCAATTCATAAATTGCTTCTGCGAAGATTCATGCGGCAGACGGGGCACGGTGCGCCGTGCCTTTGTCTGTCCAACAGATGAACCTGAAAGAACACGGGGGGAGACTGTGGCAACAGATTGTCATGAATGAAATTCTCTGGCATGACCGGGCGCGGAAGCAGCTGAAAAAGATTCCGGCGCATTATCGGGAGGCGATACATGAGCATGTCGATAAGCTGAATGTGTTTCCAGAACATCAGGGGCTTGATATTAAGGAACTGAAAAATCATCAGTACAGATACCGATTGCGTGTCGGATGCTACCGGATATTATTTGATCACGAAAACGGAATACAGGTCATCAAAATCCAAGAGGTGAAAAAACGGGATGAGCGCACGTACTGAGCATCAAATCATCATGCAGAACGGTGTGCCAGCTTTTGCTGTCATACCGTGGAATGAATATCAGAAGATGATCCGCAAGCAGGCTGAAGAGGCGGAGAAAGATGTCTGGTTTCCAAACGATGTGGTCAAAGCGACAAGTCGCGGAGACAGCCTGATCAAAGCATGGCGGGAGCATTTCGGGCTGAGTCAGGCGGAGCTGGCGGCAAAGGCGGGAATGTCTGAGCCGGTCTTGGCTGAACTGGAAAGCAATGCCGTTGCTTCCAAGAAAGCTGATTTGGCGAAGCTGGCGCAGGCGATGGGGATTGACAGGAAGCAGCTGACAGATTGACAGCACGGAGGAAGTCTATGGCAGCACAGGCGGAAACGTTGACCAGAATTCATATTCTGCAAGAGGTGTATCAACAGGATTATCATTCTGATATTGCAGATCGTGTGCTTGAC